>NZ_JADOUX010000005.1:0-213295 GCF_015751745.1 Cryobacterium sp. CAN_C2 | reverse complement strand
TTTCGGTAGGCCAGCGACCCGGCGCCGAGGTCGGTGTCGGCGCGGGCACCGATGTCGGTGGTGGCTCGGAGTCTGGCCCCATCCACCCTGCGCCCGAGCCCTTCTAGAGCGCTCATCACCGCGATGGCCTCGGTGTCGTCGAGGTGACCAAACCGCACCCCGTCCAACGCGGAGGCCAGAATCGCACCGGCCTGAGCTATCGCCGCGACCCGGGAGGACACCGGCTCCGGGGTGGAGCCGGTGGCGGCGGGCGGGGCGGTGAGGGTCATGGCGGCGGTGCCTCCTTCACCCACAATTATAGCCCACACCACCCCCAAAGGCGAGAGAATCTCAGTAATATGCTGATACTCTCTCCGAGCTATATACCATTCGCAGGCAAGGGTAAATGAAGTCCTGAGGGCGGGTACAGGGTTGCCTCGGCACCCGCGAAGCTACCCGGTACCCGCCCTCGCGACCACGCGGTGAGCGTGTGGAGCGGGGCCTCACAAACTACGCTGGGGGGATGACCTCTGGCCCGATCACTCCCCCACTCGCCGCAAAGAAGCCGCATCGCCGTGAGCACCACAACGACGTCTACATCGACGACTACGAGTGGTTGCGCGATAAGGACAGCCCCGAGGTCATCGCCCACCTCGAGGCCGAGAACAGCTACACGGATGCCCGCACCGCTAATCAGGAACCGCTCCGGCAGCAGATCTTCGACGAGATCAAAAACCGCACCCAGGAGACCGACCTGAGCGTTCCGGTGCGTCGCGGCACCTTCTGGTACTACACCCGCACCGTCGAGGGCCAGGAATACGGCATCCACTGCCGTGCACCGATCGGCAGCCCCGATGACTGGGCCGCGCCCATCCTCGGCGACACCGACCCGACCAGCCCCGGCCTGCCCGGCGAACAGGTGCTGCTCGACGACAACGTCGAAGCCGAGGGCCACGAGTTCTTCTCGCTCGGCAGCTTCGACCTCAGCGAAGACGGCACCCAGCTGCTCTATGCCGTCGACGTGGAGGGCGACGAACGCTACACGATCCGCGTGCGCACCATCGCGACCGGCGAGAACCTGCCCGACACGATCGCGAACACGAGCGCCGGCGCCCTGTTCGATCCGAGCGGCCGCTACCTCTTCTACACCACCGTCGACGCCGCCTGGCGCCCCGATACCGTGTGGCGGCACGAAATCGGCACCACCCGAGACGCTGACACCAGCATTTTTCACGAACCCGACGAACGATTCTGGGTGGGGGTCGGAATCACGCGCAGCCGCAAGTTCCTCATGATCGAGGCCGGCTCAAGCGTCACGACCGAATCCTGGGTGCTCGACGCGAGCGACCCAACCGGCGACTTCACCGTCGTCTGGCCGCGGCAGGACGGCATGGAATACGACGTTGAACACGCCGTCATCGATGCAGAGGACCGCCTTCTGATTGTGCACAACGGCGGCACCGCCGTCAATTTCGAGCTGGTCAGCGTATCAGCAGGAGACCCACAGGGTGAGAAGCGGATGCTGCTGCCGCACGACCCGCAGATCCGCCTCGAAAGCGTCGACGCCTTCGCCGACTTTCTCGTCGTGGAGTACCGCCGGGACGGCCTCACCCGCCTCGCCATCGACCGGCACGACGCGAGCGGACTGACCGAGCTGGACTTCGACGAACCGTTGTTCGCCGTCGGCTCGGCCGGCAACCCGGAGTGGACGCAACCGACCATCCGGTTCGGCTTTACGAGCTTCATCACGCCCTCTACGGTGTACGACCTCGTCGTAGGGACCGGCGAGCGACGCCTGCTCAAGCAGCAGCCCGTGCTCGGCGGCTACGACCGGGCGCTCTACGAGCAGCGCCGGGAGTGGGCCACCGCCGACGACGGCACCCGCGTGCCGATCTCGCTGGTTTACCGCCGCGACCTCGTCACGCCCGGCACACCGGCACCGACGCTGCTCTACGGGTACGGATCGTACGAGCACAGCATCGACCCCGGGTTCGGCATCGCCCGACTCAGCCTGCTGGATCGCGGCATGATCTTCGCCATCGCGCACGTGCGCGGCGGCGGCGAACTCGGCCGCACATGGTACGAAACCGGCAAGACGACGACCAAGCGCAACACCTTCACCGACTTCGTGAGCTGCGCCCGGCACCTCACCGACGCGGGCTTCACCACCCCCGACCGGCTGGTGGCCGAGGGCGGCAGTGCCGGCGGACTGCTCATGGGCGCCGTCGCGAATCTCGCGCCCGAACTGTTTTCCGGCATCCTCGCCGAGGTCCCGTTCGTCGATGCCCTCACCTCGATTCTCGACCCCTCCCTGCCACTGACCGTGATCGAGTGGGACGAGTGGGGTGATCCCCTGCACGACGCCGAGGTGTATGCCTACATGAAGTCGTACTCCCCCGTCGAGAACGTGCGCGCAGTCACCTATCCCTCGATTCTTGCCGTGACCAGCCTGAACGATACCCGCGTGCTCTACGTCGAGCCAGCCAAATGGGTGGCCAAGCTGCGCGAAGTGGGAGCGAACGCCCTGCTCAAGACCGAAATGTCGGCCGGCCACGGCGGGGTCTCTGGTCGGTACAGCGCCTGGCACGAACGCGCGTTCAACTACGCTTGGGTGCTCGACGCCGCCGGCCTGAACCCGTCCGAGAGCGACAGCTAGGGGAATGTCGGATTCTGCGGGTACCCCGGGGAACGGGCCCGACGCAACCCCGGCTTGGAAGCGGCTGGTGCTGCCGCCGCTGCAGCCTCGCGGGGCATCCGTTCTGCCGCCCATCGGCAATTTCGGGCACCCGCGTGCCCTGGCGACCGGCCCGAAGGTGCCAATGGGGCTGCAGTTCGAACTGCGCGAGCAGACTCCGCGCACGAATGACCGCTGGCGGGGGCCGACCGCCAAACCGGTGAAGACGCTCGTAGCCGGGCACGGCGAGTTTCGGCTCGGCGTGCGGCCGGTCATTCAGAATGCGAATGGCAATTGGGTGCGCAGCAACGTCACGTGGAGCCACCTCACCTTTCAGCTGAACCGGTTCAACCTCGACCCCGAACATCACCGCTGGATCTCGCAGTTCTCCGCTCTCTACAAGGCCGTGCGCGAGGTCTACACGAGCCAGGAAACCGACTGGATCTACCTCGACAACTTCACCAGCCCGCTGCTCTGGCCGCTGCTGCGTGAGGCCGAGCAACTCGGCATCGGCTTCGTCGGCAATAAGAAAGACGTTGTCGTGCGGGTCGGGTCGCTCGCGCACGTCAGCCTTGACGCCTCGCAGGCGGATGCTGCCGGCCCGCTGCTTTTGCAGGCCCGGCTGCACATCGACGGCACCACCTACCCGCTCGAGGCCGCCGGAATCATCGCGGGCCACGGCGTCTACAGCGTACGGCTCGGCGCTCCGACCGTGTTCACCCTCGCGCCAACGAATGGTCCGTTGAGCCCTGAGCAGCGACATCTGGTCGGGCAGGTTGATCCGGCAGCGGTACCCGCGGCCGACACGGCCGAGTTTCTGGGCACGGTCTACCCGGCCTTGCAGCGCAGGGTCGCGGTCACCAGCACGGATGCCTCGGTGCGGTTTCCCGAGGTACTGCCCGACAATTTTGAACGTATCGAACCACCGCGCCTCGTGATCACGACCATCGAGACCGACCAGCGCGACTGGTTCGACCTCGGCGTAATCGTGACGATTGGGGAGATCACGGTACCGTTCGGGCCGTTGTTCACGGCGCTCGCAACGGGCCAGACCCGCCTGAAACTCGTCGACAACAGCTATCTCTCGCTCCAACAGCCCGAGTTCGAACGACTGCACGAACTCATTGACGAAGCCCGTGCGCTGCAGGAGTGGGAGACCGGCTTGCGCATCAGCCGCTACCAGGCCAGCCTGTGGAGCGATTTTGAGGATCTCGCCGACGAGACCGTGTCGGCCGTCTCGTGGCGGGCCGCTGCTGCGGGACTGAAGGATCCGAGCGGTGTCGACCCGATCGTGCTGCCCGACACTGTGCACGCAACTCTTCGCCCGTACCAGCAGGAGGGGTTCGCCTGGCTCGCGTTTCTCTGGCAGCACCAGCTCGGTGGCGTACTCGCCGACGACATGGGACTCGGCAAGACGCTGCAGACCCTGGCGCTGCTGGTGCACGCGACAGAGTCGAAACCGGGGCCGTTTCTGGTCGTGGCGCCGACATCCGTTGTGGCGAACTGGCTCAACGAGGCGACCCGGTTCACGCCTGGGCTGCGGGTGCGCACGCTGATGGCGACCGAGTCGAAAAGCCGCACCCGCATAGCGGATACCGCCACCGACGCCGACGTGCTCATCACTTCCTACGCGTTGTTTCGTCTCGAGTTCGAGGCGTACCAGGCTGTGACCTGGGCCGGCCTCATCCTCGACGAGGCGCAATTCGTGAAGAACCGCACCAGCCGCGCCTATGCCTGCGCAAAAGAGCTGGACACCCCGTTCAAACTGGCGATCACGGGCACTCCGCTGGAAAACAACCTCATGGACCTGTGGTCACTGTTCAGCATCGTGGCACCCGGTCTGTTCGCTTCAGCGCGCAAATTTACCGAGGACTACGTGCGGCCGGTGACGCGCGGTGAAGGCCCGCAGCGGCTCGCGAAGCTGCGCAGACGCATCCGCCCACTGCTGCTGCGCCGCACCAAGGAGGTTGTTGCTCGCGACCTACCACCGAAGCAGGAGCAGGAGTTGCAGATCGCGCTGAACCCGGCGCACCAGAAGCTCTACGACACATTTCTGCAGCGGGAACGGCAGAAACTGTACGGCCTCATCGAGGAACTCGACAAGAACCGGTTCATCATTTTTCGCTCTCTCACCCTGCTGCGGCTACTGAGCCTCGACGCTTCGCTCGTCGACCAGAAGTTTGCCGGCGTGCGCTCGAGCAAGCTCGACGCCCTGTTTGAGCAACTCGACGATGTCATCGCCGAGGGGCACAAGGCGCTTATCTTCAGCCAGTTCACGTCATTCCTGAAGCGCGCCGCCGCCCGGCTCGACGCGCAGGGCGTTCCCTACTGCTACCTCGACGGGTCGACACTGCGGCGTAGCGAGGTGATCGACCGGTTCAAGAGCGGAGCGGCACCGGTGTTTCTGATCAGCCTCAAGGCCGGCGGCTTCGGCCTCAACCTCACCGAAGCCGACTACGTTTTTCTGCTCGACCCGTGGTGGAATCCGGCGACGGAGGCGCAGGCCGTCGACCGCACGCACCGCATCGGCCAGACCCGCAACGTGATGGTCTACCGGATGGTCGCCACCGGCACCATCGAGGAGAAGGTTGTAGCGCTCCAGAAGCAGAAGGCCCAGCTGTTCACCGCGGTGCTCGACGACGACGCAATGTTCAGCACCGCGCTCACCGCCGAAGACATTCGCGGCCTGCTCGAGCCCTAAACGGCGCTCGAACCGGCCCAGAGGTTGATGCCCATGTCGTGGGCGTGCACGTCGATGGCCGCGAGCTCGGCGGCGGTGAAGGCGAGATTCTGCAGCGCTGCCACGTTGGTTTCCAACTGCACGACCGACGACGCCCCGATCAGGGCGCTTGTCACCTCGGAATTGCGCAACACCCAGGCCAGGGCCAGCTGTGCGAGCGACTGGCCCCGCTCGGAAGCGATTTCGGTCAGCGAGCGGATGCTGGCGAGCGTCTCATCGTTCACCATGGCCTTGTTCGCGGACCCGTCCCTGGCGACCCGGGAGTCCGCAGGAATACCGCCGAGGTAGCGGTCGGTGAGCAGCCCCTGGGCGAGCGGCGAGAACGCGATGCAACCGGCCCCGACGTCTTCGAGGGTGTCGAGCAGGTCGTCCTCGACCCACCGGTTGAACAGGGAGTAGGAGGGCTGGTGAATCAGCAGCGGCGTGCCGAGGTCGGCCAGAATCGCCGCAGCTTCGCGGGTGCGTTCGGGCGAGTACGAAGAGATTCCGGCATAGAGCGCACGGCCACTCGTGACGGCGGTGTGCAGGGCGCCCATGGTCTCTTCAAGCGGCGTGTCGGGGTCGGCGCGGTGGGAGTAGAAGATATCGACGTAGTCCACGCCCATGCGTGAGAGCGACTGGTCGAGGCTCGACAGGAGGTACTTGCGGCTACCGAAGTTGCCGTACGGACCCGGCCACATGTCGTAGCCGGCCTTGGTCGAGAGCACGAGTTCGTCTCGGTGGGCCAGAAAATCTTCCCGGTAGAGCTGGCCGAAGTTCGTTTCTGCAGACCCGTACGGAGGCCCGTAGTTGTTGGCGAGGTCGAAGTGCGTGATGCCGAGGTCGAACGCTCGGCGCAGAATGGCTCGCTGCGTTGCGAGCGGCTTGTCATCGCCAAAGTTTTGCCAGAGGCCGAGCGAAATGGCCGGGAGTTTGAGGCCGCTGCGCCCGGCGCGACGGTAGGGCATGGACTCGTAGCGGGATTCGTTCGAAATATAGGTCACACAATTATTGTCCCATTCTTCGGGCACGCGACGCCAAACGCGCCGGCCTGGGGCGCGTGGCTGTTTCACCCGGTGTGCGGGAACGATCATTGCGCGACTTCGGTGTCGAGCCTCTCGGTGTCGATGTGAGACCGCAGGTAGCCGGCGAATCCCGCCGGGGCGCGTCCGACTCGTCGCCCGCTCGTCAGCACCGGAATCAGCGCTGTACGCGCTTCGATCACACCCAGGTCGCGCAGCCGTGCCACCAGGAGTACGTCTTCATCGCGGTCCACCGGCGCAAACTCCCCGGCGGCCAGATACCGATCGGCGCGCACGCCCAGATTGGCTCCGTGCACGTGCGGATGACCCTCGCCTATCGTGTGCAGGGCCTCCCAGCGCAGTAGCTCGTGAGCCGCCACGTCGTCGTCTGGCTGAACTGTTCCGAGCACGAGCTCAGAACCATTGCGGGCCAGGGCCAGCTGGGTTACGAGCCAATTCGGCGGCACTGCCGAATCCGCATCGGTGGAGGCGATCCAGATGCGATCTGCTGCCGGTGCCGCCTTGAGCTGGCGAAGCGCGCACCGAATGCCGTACCGACGGGCCACACCGACGGAACCAGAGTCGAATTCCACTCGCGCAAAGTCGGCCCAGTGCGCCGCAACCCGGGCAGATAAGTCGGTACACCGGTCAAGAACGAGCAGCACTGACACCCGTGGACGATCGGATTGCGACACCACCTTCAGGGCGTCGATGGCGACCGTCAGGGCCGTCAAACAGCGTGGCAGCAGCAGTTCTTCGTCGCGCACCGGCACCACAATCGTGACGAAATCAATGTCCGGCCGCCGCACTCGCTCCCCGTAAGTACCCGCACTGTCGCTCACGGTACGAGGCCGTCACGCTGGGCCACTGACAGGGCCGGCCGCGGTTCGTACACCTCAAGCACGAAGTCTCGCTCGAGGTGATGCACCGTGCGCTGCAGCCCGACCACATGCGTGAGCTGGGCGTGCACGGCGTCCCCGGTGAGCGGATATTCCGCGACCGGATGCCGCCAGTGACAGGCCACAAGCACGCCATTCTGGGCGAGACTGGCCCGGCACCGTTCGAGCAGGCGGCGCAGATCGTTCACGGAACAGTAGTAGCCGACCTCCGACAGCACGATCAGGTCGAAGGACCCCTCCGGCCACTCGCCCGGCACCGTGCAGCGCTCAAAAGTCACACCGGGCTGCCCGGCCAATCGTTCCCGAGCCTGCATGAGCGGCGCTTCGATAAGATCGATTCCCAGTAGGGTGTCGCAACGTTCGGCGAGTTCGGCCGTCAGCACTCCGATCGAGCAGCCCAGCTCCAGCGCTGCGGTAAAACGTTGCCTGGGTAGTGCCGCGATCAATGCGGCCCGTTTGCGTTTCTCGTACCAGCGGGATTCAAACCCCCACGGGTCGGGACCCGACGAGTAGACGTCGTCGAAGAACCCGGCGGTGAGAGTCTGATTCGGGTCGGCCGGTGCGGGCGTACCGCTCCGCCCCGGTTTAGGGGAGCGTCCAGGCTGGGCATCCGCTGCGGCCGCGCTCAGCTTCATCTCCACGAGCGTTTCGTAATCGCGCGCGAAGTGCGCCCGAAAGTCGGCCGGCACGATCGCTTCATCGCCGGGTGCATCAGACAGTGGCCCAACCTGACTGCGATGCAACGCGAGCGCCCGAGCCTTGGCCTTGCGTTCGGCCGGTTTCAGGTCAAAAAGACGAACGGTATCACCTGACCAGATTGCAGCATCCGGAGTAGACCAGTGCCACGCCCAAATTGGATATTCGAAGAGACGCGCACTGCGATCTCGGGCCGCACGTTCGGCGGCCGCGCTGGCCGCGGCATGATCCGGATGCCCATCAGCTCGCCACGGCGCCACGACCCAGGTCGAGTCACCCGCATCGCCGATCGCCTCCGCGATGGCTTTCTCGGCGATGGCCACGTGATCGACGAGTTTGCCGTCGGGCAGTTCCAGCAGGTGAACGTGGGCGTTGGGGGCGAGGTGGGCGAGGGCATCCGTGACTTCGATGCGGCGGATCTGCGCGAGTCGGGCCGCGTCGTGGGTCGTTGATTGCGGATGCGACGCCTCGCCATTGCTCAGAACGATGACCACGATGGGCAGTCCGAGTGCCGCCACACGGGCGATGAGTCCGCCGACACCGAGGCTCTCGTCATCGGGATGCGCCGACACGACGACAAGGTGTGCCAGGGAGTCCAGGCCCAGCGAACCGAAGCGATCGGGCCAGCGAGCGGCCTCCCAGACCCTTTCGGGCGTGCCGCTGTCAGAATGACTGAAATTCACCATGGCGCACTCCCCCTCATTGCGAGCATTCGGCCCAACGCAGCATCATCGCGTTCGGCATGGTGCTGGCGCACGTACAGTTGCAGGTCGGCCACCCGCTGAACATGCCGCGCATCGAGAGCGAGCGGCGCCGGCCCGAGCGCATGCCCAACGTGGAATATGACCTCATCGACCGTGCGGGCGACGATTCCCCGCACGCGCGCAGCGAGCACGGAACCGGCCGCACCATCGGCTTCGCCAGCGTCGATGGCTGTCGCCGCAGCCGCGAGTGCCATTTTCGACGCGGTCACGGTCACGTCCACAGCACCGAGGTGGGCGAGTGCAATCTGGTCGGGGGTTCGGCCCTGGCTGGATTCGTAGAGTGTGCGGGCCATGCCAACGGCTCCACCCCACCACACCGCGGCCACGCCGATACCGCCCCAAGCGAATCCCGGCCGGCGCAAATACCAGCCGTCGTCGCCGACCGCGTCGGCCACGACGGCAGAGAAATCGACCGGTCCACTCGTCACCTGGGCCAGCCCCCTGGCCACCCACACCTCGTCGTGCACCTCGACCCCGGCCTGACGCAGGTCGACGGCGAACAGCCGGCGACCCCAAGCGCCGTCCGGGCGCTCCGCGCGCGCCGTAACGAGCGCATTCGAGAGCAGTCCGGCAATCGAACACCACGGTTTGGTGCCATCGAGCCGCCAGCGGGCGCCCGACCGAGTTGCCGTCAGTGTCATTCCGGGCATTTCAGCGGCAAAAACTCCCCATGATTCGCCCGGAGCGACGGGCGTGCAGCCCGCCTGATGCACGATCGCCATGGCATCCAAATGTGCCTCGGCGATTCTGGCCGTGGTGAGGTCGGCGGAACCGAGTTTCGCGAGGATCTCGAAGTATTCGTCGGTGCGGCCTCCTCCCGGCCGTGCTGTGGAGGGAAGGCTGGTCAGTACCTGCAGCGCCCGCGCCGCATTGCCGTCGACCTCATGTGCTGCCGCAGCGAGCTCATCACTATTCATCGACGGGGCCGTCGGTCTGACCGACTGAACGGACACGACGCGATCGGACACGGTGCGATCTAGCACCGACCGCTCATACCCCGTTGCCTCCGGTCACCGGCCAGACCGTCGATCACGAGGTCCGGGCGACGGATTTCAGCGCGGCCCGCTTGCGCGGCTTGCGGTTCTCCGCGCTGACCATCCACGAGTACTGCTCTAATTTCTCGATGAATTCGTGCAGAATATCCGCGCTCGTGGGGTCTTCATCATCGACTTCATCGTGCACCCTGCGCATGTTGTCGACGGCGGCATCGAGCCGTTCGGTGATGAGCGTCACCGTCTCGGTCGTGTCGACCTCACCGTCGGGAAACTTGGGCAGATGCGTGGTTTTGGTGACCGTCTCGCTGCGGCCATCGGGCATGGCGTGGAGGGCGCGCATCCGCTCGGCAACTTCGTCGGAAAATTCGCGCACATCGCTAATGATCTCGTCGAGTTGAAGGTGCAGGTCGCGAAAGTTCTTACCGACGACGTTCCAATGCGCCTGCTTGCCCTGAAGGTGCAGCTCGATCAGGTCGACCAGAACGGACTGCAGATTGTTGCTGAGTGTTTCGGAGGCGTGCATGGTGTCCTCTCAAAATAAAGGTGGAGTAACTGGGGAACATTGCCGCGACCATATCACCGCGCGATAATGTGGGCCACAATACCAAAGCCACCACGGATCCCAGACCCGACGTGCGGCCCGTGGTGGCTGCTACCGAGCGACCTCGCCGCGCCAGCCACCATTCTGGTTGGCCGGGTCTTCGATGAAGGACTTGAAGTTCGTGAGGTCCTTCTTGATCACGTGGTCGTCAATCCCGAACACGGCGCCGACCTTTTCGAGAAATCCCGCGGCCTCCCAATCCAATTGCACGGTGACCCGGGATGTGGAATCACTCAATTTGTGAAAGGTGACGACTCCGGCGTGGTTTTCGTCGCCGCCGATGCTGTTCCAGGCGACACGCTCGTCGGGGTGCTGTTCGGTGATCTCAGCGTCGAATTCGCGATCGACCCCGCCGATACGAACCTTCCAGTGCGTATGCGTATCGTCGGTTTGTTGAATGGATTCGACGAAATCAAGAAACTTCGGGAAAGACTCGAACTGGGTCCATTGGTTGTAGGCCACGTTCACTGGAACGTCGACGTCGATTTTTTCAATGACCTGTGCCATCGTTTCGTCCTTTTCGCTGGGTTCGCTGGGTTCGCTGGGTTCGCTGGGTGCAAACGATTCGAATCTAGCGCGCTATTCACCGAAGTACTCGGCTCAGCCGTTATTCACAGCATGCCTTGATGCGGCACCCAGCCATCAGGGCTCCCGTGGTGGACGCGGCTTGCTGTATTTCTTGTGAGCGGTCTGCGGTGCGGTACCAAGGATGCGCGCGATGTCAGCCCAGGAACAGCCGCCGTCACGCATCGCGTTGACCGCCGCGGTGACCCGAAGGTTGACCTCGACCCGATCGCGCACAGCGCGTTCCAACTCACGTTCGAGAGCCCGATAGGGCCGGGCTATGTGCGCGGCGGGTTCGTTCTGCACCGGACTGACGGTGATGGACTCGTTCGGCTGGTCCGGGACAATACTGGTCATCGGTAACCTTTCCACACAGCAATGTAGGCCCCTCCGGTGGCGGCGTCAACGGATTTTCGCAAACACGCTGACGTACCCAAATGGAGGGCTGCTGCCATCCCTTCGAACATGCGTGCGCTGTGGCAGAATCGTTGGCATGACACTCGAGAGGCTCTCCGGCACGGTCGTTTCCGGCACGGTCGTTTCCGGCACGGTCGTTTCCGTCAGCCGGGACGACGAGCACCGCTTCAGTAAGCCGGCGGTAGCCAGCATCCGTCTGCTGGCCGGAATCGGCGTCGAGGGTGACTCGCACGCCGGGGCCACTGTGCAGCACCTCTATGAGAAGAAGCGCAATCCTTCGGCGCCGAACCTTTGCCAGGTGCATTTCATGGCCGTCGAGCTGTTCGATGCCCTCGTCGCCACCGGGTACACGGTAGCGCCCGGCGAACTCGGCGAGAACGTGACCACCGCCGGAATCGACCTGATGTCCCTGCCGCTTTGGGCCCGGTTACACCTGGGCAACGAGGCCGTCGTCGCAATCACGGGCATGCGCAGTCCGTGCTCGCTCATTAACGGCTACCAGAAGGGCCTGATGAAGCAGCTCATCACAACGGATGCCACTGGAACGGTTGCGCGCCGCGGCGGCATCATGGGCGTCGTGGTCACCGGCGGCGTCGTGAATCCGGGCGACGGTATCCGGGTGGAGCTGCCCGCCGGCGAGCAGCAGCCCCTCGGGGTCGTCTAACGCGGCTGCCTCACCACCGGGCCCGGGCCGAAAAGGGACTCTACCGGGCGTCAGCGGACGTGTGGAACCACGGGGGGTAGACGGCGACCTTGGGCTTAAACGCGCTGGCTTCCAGGATGCCGCGCACGGTTGCGCGCACGTTGTCGTTGCACACGCCGATGAGCGTGATCAGCTCGATCGGCACGGCGTCGGGCACGAGCAGCTCTGCTTCGAGCATCATCGCGCCGTCGACTTCGGCGCGCAGGGTCTGCAGCATGCGCTCAGCGGTGGCCGGCGTGGCGCCGAACCGGGTCAGCGTGCCGGCGGCGTCACCGTTGGTGACGGCGACCACGCCGGGAACGAGGGGGGTGCCCTTGTTCCCGGCGGCAGCATCCGCCGTGGTTGGAGCGACGGCGGCGAGCCCGTCGTTGATCTTCTTGACCGTGCTCACGAGCATGACAAAGTCGAAGGCCTCGGATCCGTGTGCACCCAGGGCGAGGCGCGGGTCGGCCGCTTCGGCGCGAACGCTTTCCCACACCGTGGCATTCGGCGACAGGAAGAACGGCACGTACTCGGCAACGCTGCGGCCGTCGCCGGCGACGCGGGCGTCCCGCCGCGCGTCGCGAGTCGCCGGGGCGGAGATATCCACGGCCGGACGGGTCGTGAGGGCCTGGTTGGCAAGCAGACGTCCGCCCTGCAGAATCGCGGCAAGGTTGCTGATGTGGGTGAGGTGATACACGCGCTGCTCGTCGACGTTGTCGGTCGAGGCCTTTTCGGCGCGTACCGGGCGGGGTGCGCCGGCGACGCGAACCGGGCGAGCCGCAGCGGCGGGCCGCGCGGCCGCGGTCGGCAGCGGGTCGCGCAGCGAGGACAGCTTCGGAGCGCGGGTCTTCTTCACCGGTGTCGCGGGCTCAATGGGGGCTTTGGGATAGCACAGGGCGCACAATTGGCCCTCGAGTCCGTGGATGCATTCGTCGTCCAAGGGGTAAAACCTTTCGTTTCGCGGCTCGCGCCACTCGGCAAAGCCGAACGCACATACCGCCCATTAACGTTACGTTCATTTGGGGCGGAGCGGGGACCGTTCTTTGCTTTTCGGCGACACGAGCCGAACAATCAGTCCGTCGACGGTGACCTCCAGGACCAGGTGATCGAGCCCGGGTACGATCAGGTCGGCGTCGAGTTCGACGGCCGGGTAGGTTCCGGCAACGCCGATCGTTGTGCAGCCAGCCGCCCGACCGGCCTCTAACCCCGCGGGCGCATCCTCGATCACCAGGCACCGGCTCGGGTCGACGCCGAGACGCGCCGCTCCCGCCAGGAACGGTTCGGGGTTCGGCTTGCCGCAGGGCGTGTCGTCGAGTGCCACGATCACCCGCGGTGCCAGCAAAGCGGATGCCGCCAGCCGTGCGACGGCCAGTGGCCGTGCGCAGGACGTGACGATGGCGCGCCGACCTTCGGGCAGGCTGTTCAGGAGCGTGGAGTCGATGAGAGTGCCGTCCATGTCGAAGAGCACAGCATCGAAGACGCGTCCCCGCAGAACATTCTCGATGGCAAAACTGGGGTCGGGCATCCGCTGTCCCTTCGATGTGCCGGCTGGCTGTCGGTCGACATACCCACGGTAAGGCCACCCGTCAACAACTCGAAATTCGGTCTGGTTCGGGCCGGTATCGTGGACGGCAACAACAGAGCTGGGAGGCCGTACCGTGTGGACGACCGTTCTGGTGATTGCGGCCGTACTGATCGGCTCGAGCATGCAGCGCATCACCGGCATGGGGTTCGCCCTGGTCGCGGCCCCCTTTCTGGTTCTGCTGCTGGGACCGATTGACGGTGTCATCGTGGTCAACGTGTGTGGGGCGCTCACCGCCGGGGTGATTTTGATGCGCGTGTTCCGACACGTGGACTGGCGGCGCTACGGCATTCTGGCCGTATGCGCGGTGCTCGGCATCATCCCGGGCTCGTACGTGTTGCAGTTCGTGTCGGTGGCCTGGCTCGAAATCTCGATCGGCGTGCTCGTGGCCGCTGGCCTGACCATTTCGGTGAGTCTTGGCCGAGTTGTGGTGCGTGACCGGCTGAGTTTTCTCATGATGGCGGGCGTGACCAGCGGGTTGATGAACACGACAGCGGGCGTCGGCGGTCCGGCCGTGAGTATTTATGCCATCGCCACGGGCTGGCCGCAGCGATCCTTTGCCGCGACGATGCAGCCGTACTTTCTCACGATTGGGCTGGCGTCACTGACCTCGAAATTCGCCCTGGGTTCGGCCGAGGTACCGCAGCTACCCAACCTGGTCTGGGTTCTGATCGGCTGTGCCTGCCTTGTCGGCCTCATCGCCGGCGATCTGCTGACCACGGTGATCGAGCCGCACGTGGCCCGCCGCCTGCTCGTGATCGTGGCCTACCTCGGATCGTTCGCGACCATTGTGCGCGGAGTCCTCGAGCTATTCGCCTGATTCATTCGAACTCAGATGGTGAAGTCGACGCCCTCGACCGCCACCGACGCTGACTCGGCGGGATTAGCGAGGTGATGCGCGGCATCCGTTTGCATCATCTGCTTATGGGAATAGGTGGCCGTCACCAGAATGGGCATATGGTCGGAGGTGCCCTGCGGAAGGGTCTCGACGTTGGTGATCGCCAGGCCCATCGACGTCGCGAGGTCGAAGTGCCCGCGAAAGAACTTGTAGCGGGTGTAGGTGCGAGTGTCGCTGAGCGTGAGGTCGTAGCCGGACTGGTTCACTTTGTTGCCGAGCTTGCCCTGAAAGATCGGGTAGTTGTAGTCGCCGACCATGAGGGTCGGCAGACCGGGACCGAGGATGCTCAACTCTTCGTGGGCCGTGCGGATTTGGTTGCGGCGCAAGGAATTGAGCGCGGTCAACGGTGCTGCATGAAACGATGCGACGACGAGCTCTCGTTGGGCGACTTTGTCGATGAGGCGGGTGGCGATCAGGCGCTCGTGGGCGGGCGCGGCGAGGTGGTCGTGCAGGGACTTCTTCAGCGCGAAAGTCTGAGTCTTGATCGCCGTGAAGCGGTCTTTGCGGTAGTAAATGGCGAGGCCGAGCCGGTTGCGCTGAGTGGAATCCGCCAGGTGCAGGTCGCCGACCTCGGCCGGCAGGTCGATGGTGCTGCATTCCTGGAGGCAGAGAATGTTGGGACTGTAACGCTCGGCCAGTGCGACGAGTTCGCCGCTGGCACGATTCTTGCGGAGGTTGTAACTAATGACCCTCATGGCACCCGTTTCAGACTTAATGGCTAGGCCTAAAGCCTACGACTCTCTCCGAGGTAGAGATTAAACATCCGGGGCCAGTTGGCACATGCGCAGGTGGTATCCAGCCTGGCGCCGAGAGCCGTGCGGTGCTTTTTAGCGCCGACGATGAACCTCGTCACGATGACGACGAGGCCGGCCGCGGAAAAAGTGATCGTCGTGTAGCCGAGAATGTCGGCCCCACGATCAGGGTCCGGATTCGGCCGGCATCGAGTCGGTCAGCCCGCGCCACACTCTGTTCCCCGACGACCGCCGTCTGCCCGCATCGACCTCGAGCACGAGGACCGGGGCGTTGCGTCGCGGGGCGACGAGGCTCCGCGCGTCTGCACCGACTTTATAAAGGTACCAGGAGGGGTGCCTGCTCCCCCGGTCGGGGCACGGCGTGCGGGTGAAACGTAGACTTGGGGCGCCGACTCGTGACTTCGGCGAACGTGAGGGAGTCGCATGACCCAGAATGACATCGTTCTTATTCGCCACGGCCAGACCGAGTGGAGCATCTCCGGCCAGCACACCGGGCGCACCGACGTTCCGCTGACCGATTTCGGTCGTCAGCAAGCGGATGCCCTCGGCGAGATGCTCGACGACGAACATTTCGACCGGGTCTACTCGAGTCCGCTCGTGCGCGCTTGGGAGACCATGGAACGAGCCGGCTATGGGGCCCAGGGCGAGGCGAACAGCGACGTGTTGGAGTGGGATTACGGGGTCTATGAGGGTCGCCGCACCGTGGACATCCGCTCGGAAATTGCGGGCTGGACCGTGTGGGGCAACCCGATTTTGGGCGGTGAATCCGTCGATGAAGTGGGAGCACGCGCCGACCTCGCCATCGAGGAATGTCTCGCGGCGGAGGGCCGGGTGGCCGTTTTCGCCCACGGACATTTTCTGCGCATCATGACCGCGCGCTGGATGGGTTTGCCCGCCAACGCCGGCAAGAGCCTCAGCCTTGGAACTGCGACCGTGTCGACCCTCGGCTGGGAGCGCGAGAACCGAGTGTTGCAGATGTGGAACGACGCCTGCCACCTGAGCTCAATGGACCCGATCGTCTAACCGCACGCCGAAGGGCCGGAGTACCCCGAGTCTGGGCTCAGATAGATTCTATTCATTGGAACCACTGTCGCGGGGGCGCACAAACGAATGTGCGGATTGCGCCCGGAGGGCACGCCGCGCTGTCGACGTCGGGCTCAGACGGCCGTCACGCTGCAGAGCAACACGGTCACCGCGCCCGTCGAGTATGACAGCTTCGACGAAGGCGCGGGTGACTTCTCATCACCCGCGCCTTCGTCGTTGAACTCAGCGCACCGGCACCCAGGTGCCCTTGACTCTCTCGGTGACCAGAGACGCCCGCAACGCGGCGACGACCCGCAGGTCGGCCACGACGTCGGCGCCGATCTGCACGGCCGACGCCGCGTCATCCGCTGTGAACCGAACCGTGACCCGTGCTGCGCCGGCGACGATCGAGAGGTCGGAGGCCTCCACGGTGGTGAATTCGGCGGCCTTGGCTGTGGCCCGCGGCACGACCGAGGCGGGCGCGGTTCCCGGATGCAGGGATTCGATACTCATGGTGACGCGATAAGAGGGCATGGTTTCAGGGTACGGGTACTGCTTTACTAAACATGTCCCTCATCACTTCACGTTCGGAGACCCATGACTTTCACTGCCACGATCGTTGCCCAGGTGCACTACACCAAGCCCGATGCCCTCTGGGCCATCGCCACCGCCCTCAGTACCCAGGTCGAGAACCCGGCAGGCGCGAACGCGTTCATTGCCCTGCCCGACCAGGGTCGGGTCGAGGTGGAGATTCCCAAGTTCGGCGAGAGCCTGCCGCTGACCATCGATGTTGTGGACGCGCGCGGCCAGGCCGAGGCGCGCGCGTCCGCCCAGAATATTCTGGATCTGTTGGAGCAGTCCACCGGCTGGCAGGTCGATCACCTGCACGACTGAAGCGGATGCCCACCCGTGGCACACAGGCGCGCCGCCTAGGCTCGTTGCTATGACTGAAACGACTGCCACCGCACCGCGCATCACGATGTATGGAGCCGAGTGGTGCGGCGATTGCCGTCGGTCCAAGTCGCTGCTCGACCGACTTGAAGTCGACTACCACTACGTCGACCTGCTGCTCGTCGAGGATGGCGCCGACCGCGCCCGGGCCATCAGCGGCCGCACCAACATTCCCGTCATCGTGTTTCCCGACGACACCCATATGGTTGAGCCGAGCGACGCCGAGGTGCGCACCAAGCTCACGCAGCTCGGCCGCATCAGCTGACCTGCGTCGCTGAACACACCTCCATGGGGGCCGTCATGGTTCGTGATACTGTCAGAAATCGCAGATACCTACGGGAGTCGCACCATGCATTCAACGGTCAGGCGGTCGACGCGGAGCGTTCCTATTTCTCTGTGGATCAGCACGGTACTCTTCGTGCTCTACAGCGTGCTCGGAGTCACCGTCTGCCTCGAAGTGCGCAACGATGTCCTCAATATCATTGCTCTGTTGACCGTGTCTCCGCTGATGTTCGTGGGCATGGTCATCTCCGTGGTCGACATCGTGCGCACCCGTAAGCGCGATGATGCCGACCAGGCCTACACCCGGCTGCAGTGGGTGGGCCTCGCACTCATGGTCGCGGCAATGCCGCTCTGGATGGCTATCGCCATCGCGATCGCCTCGCTGCCGTAACCCGCATTCAGCGCCAGCGATCCCGGTATCGGTTGGTAGTGGCCGACAGAAAGAAATCCGATGCGTTTCATACGGTGTTCAGGCAAGAAGGGGCGCGCCAGGTGTGCGCCCCTTCTCGCAGTACGATCCGGCCGTTAGCGGCGCACGATGGAACGCAGCAGACGCACGGCGACCGAGAGCGACGCCATGTCGTCTTGCGCGAGGGCGTTGACCTCTTCGAACACACTGCGAGCCCGGCCGAGCTGTTCGGCATTGAGCTCCTCCCAGGCGAGGAGTCGCTCGTCGGCAGCGCCGGCGTCCGTTTCGTCGAGTACGGACCTGGCCATATCGGCGACGGTCGAGTACAGGTCGTCGCGCAGTGCGGCGCGGGCGAGGGCCTGCCAGCGGTCCTTGCGCGGTAGCTTGGTGATGCGCTCGAGCAGGTTGTCGATACCGAAACGGTTGTACACCGTGTAATAAATTGCGGCGACCTCGGTGACCTGCACGTTGGCCCGCGCCGCGACCTTGGCCACGTCGAGCAGCGCGTACGCCTCGAACAACTCGGACCAGCGACGACCGAGGTCGTCGGGCAGGCCCCACTCCCGGGCCTTGTCTTCCTGCGTTTCGAGGCGTTTGAGGTCGGTGCCTTGCAGGTACTCGCCGAGGTGCGCGCGCATGAGCGCAATCTGCGGCTTGTACCTGGCGACCACCGCGCCGACCGGCATGGTTCCGCCGTGGTTCACCTGCCAGCGCACCGCGCGGTCGAGCAGCCGGCGAATGTCGAGGTGGATCGCCGTCCACTTCTCGGTCGGGAACGACGACGGCAGCGCGTTGAGCTCATCGACCATCGTGTCGAGTTCGAAGACCTCGCGCAGGGCTACGAAGGCGCGCGCGATCGTCGCTTGGTTGGCCGAGGTCTCTTCCATCGTGCGGAAGGCGAAGGTGATGCCGCCGAGGTTGATCATGTCGTTCGCGACGACCGTCGCGATGATCTCTCGGCGAAGCGGATGCGTATCCAGCTCGGCATCGAAACGTTTCGACAAATGGGTCGGGAAGTACCGGCGCAGGGTGCTGCCGAACCAAGGATCATCGGCCAGATCGCTGTCGCGCAGCGCGGTGGCCAGCTCGATCTTGGCGTATGCGGCGAGCACGCTCAGTTCCGGGCTGGTCAGTCCCTGACCGCGGTCGAGACGCTCCCGCAGCGTGGCCGTCGTCGGCAGGGCCTCAAGCTCGCGCTGCAGATCACCCGATTCTTCGAGCCAGTTCATGAGGCGCTCGTAGCTCGGGCTCCAGTTGTTCACGAGCACCCGGTCGTTGAGCAGCAGAATGTTCTGGTCGACGTTGTCGACGAGAACGAGCCGCCCGACCTCGTCGGTCATCTCGGCGAGGAACTCGGCCCGTTCGGCCGGATCCAGCTTGCCAGCGGCGACCATGCGGTCCACGAATATTTTGATGTTGACTTCATGGTCGGAGCAGTCCACGCCGGCCGAGTTGTCAATCGCGTCGGTGTTGAGGATGACGCCGGCGAGCGCGGCTTCGATGCGTCCGAGCTGGGTGAAGCCGAGGTTGCCGCCCTCCCCCACGACCTTGACGCGCAGGTCCTTGCCGTCAACCCGAATGCCGTCGTTGGCCTTATCGCCGACCTGCGCGGCGGTTTCGCTGCGCGCCTTGACGTAGGTGCCGATACCGCCGTTGTAGAGAAGGTCGGTGGGTGCCAGCAGAATCGCACGCAGCAACTCGGGCGGGCTCAGCTGAGCGGTCCCCTCGGGCAACCCGAGCACGACCTGCACCTCGGCCGAGATCGGAACAGCCTTGGCCTGGCGGGGATACACTCCGCCGCCGTCACTGATCAGGTCGGTGGAGTAGTCCGCCCACGAGGAACGCGGCAGTTCGAACAACCGGGCACGTTCGACAAAGGAAAGGGCCGGGTCGGGATTGGGGTCGAGAAAAATATGCCGGTGGTCGAAGGCCGCGACGAGCTTGGTGTGCTTCGACAGCAGCATGCCGTTGCCGAACACATCGCCCGACATGTCGCCGACGCCAACAACGGTGAAGTCTTCGGTCTGGGTGTCAACGCCGAGTTCGCTGAAGTGACGTTTGACCGACTCCCAGGCGCCCTTGGCGGTGATGCCCATCTCCTTGTGGTCATAGCCGACCGAGCCACCGGAGGCGAAAGCGTCACCGAGCCAGAAACCATACTCGGCGGCCAGCCCGTTGGCGATATCCGAGAACGACGCTGTGCCCTTGTCAGCGGCAACGACGAGATAGCTGTCGTCATCGTCGTGCCGCACCACGCGGTGCGGTGCCACGACGTGTTCGCCGTCGGCCTCGGCGACCAGGTTGTCGGTCAGGTCGAGCAGCCCGCGAATGAAGGTCTTGTAGCTGTCGATGCCCTCGGCCATCCAGACCGCACGATCAACGCCGGGGTCGGGAAGCCTCTTGGCAAAGAACCCGCCCTTAGCGCCCGTGGGCACGATGACGGCGTTCTTGACCGTTTGCGCCTTGACCAGGCCGAGCACCTCGGTGCGGAAATCTTCACGACGGTCCGACCAGCGCAGCCCGCCGCGGGCGACCTTGCCAAAACGCAGGTGCACGCCCTCAACCCGCGGCGAGTACACCCAGATCTCGTACATCGGCTTGGGCGAGGGCATCTGCTCGATCTGCGATGGGTCGAGTTTGATGCTCAGATACGGCTTGTACTGAAAGAAGTTCGTGCGCAGTGACGCCTCGATCAGGGTGACAAGCGTGCGCAGCACCCGGTCGGCGTCGAGGGTGGCCACCTGCTCCATGGCGACCCGAAGCTGCTCGCGCACAACGGCGACACGGAGAATCCGCTCGTCATCGGCGAGGTCGGGGTCGAACCGGGCCTCGAACAGGGCCACGAGGCCGCTCGCGACGGCCGGGTTGGCCAGCAGTGCGTTTGCCACGAAGCCATAGGAGTTGGTGTTGCCGATCTGGCGCAGGTACTTGGCGTAGCTGCGCAGAATGATCACGCGGTGCCAGGGCATGCCATCTTGCAACACCAGGCGGTCTAGGCTGTCGGATTCGATGGCTCCGCTGATGGCCGCGCCAAAGGAATCGGCCAGCAGCATGCCGGTCGCAACCGGGTCGACTCCGGCCGGGTAGTGCAGGCCAAGGTCGTACAGGTAGAAACGATGCCCGTCGGTGGTCTGAATTTCGAACGGAACCTCATCAAGCACCTCAAGCCCTAAGTTCTGCAGAAATGGCAGAATCTGGCTGAGGCTCTTCGGTTCGGTCATGTAGAGCTTGATGCGCGCATCTTCGTCGGGGTCGCCGGCGGTCTTCGGCAGGTATACGTGCAGCCCAGGGCGGGTATGTGTGCCAGCGGATGCCCCCACCTGCTCGGTGCAGGCCTCGAATCGCCCAATGTCTTCGAGGGCGTCGGTGATTTCGTAGTCGACCCGGTAGCTGTCGGGAAAAGCGTCGGCCCACACGTTCGACAGGCGCTCGGCCTCTTCAACCGAGTGCGTTCCGCGCAGTTCGTCGCTGATACCCTCGGGCCAGGACCGCACGGCCATGGCCAGGCGGTGTTCCAGCGCTGCAGCATCGACGGAGTCGGTCGAGACGTCTTTAGGCAGGCGGATGCGATAGAACAGTCGCGCAAGCGCCGATTCGGTCATGCGCGCCTCGAAGTCAAGCGACTCCGAGTTGAACGTCTCTTGCAGTTCCTTTTCGATGCGCAGCCGCACGGCGGTGTTGTATCGGTCTCGCGGCAGGTAGACCAGTGCCGACATGAAGCGGCCGTAGATGTCGGGCCGCAGGAACAGGCGGGTACGACGACGTTCCTGCAGACGTTGAATGGCGAGCGACGCGGTGACCAGCGCGGGCACCTCGATCTGGAACAGTTCGTCACGCGGGTAGGTTTCCATGATGCCGAGCAGGTCTTTGCCGCTGTGCGACTCGGGCGGAAAACCGACCTCGGTCATGACAGCCTTGACCTTTTCGCGCAGTACCGGCACGGCCGTGACCGAGCTGGTGTAGGCGCTCGCGGCGAACAGTCCGATGAAGCGCTGCTCACCGTTGACCTGGCCGGCGGCATCGAAACTCTTGATACCGATGTAGTCGAAGTAGGCGGGACGGTGCACGGTGGACCGGGAATTGGCCTTGGTGATCACCAGAGCCGTGCGTTCGCGCGCTTTCTGACGGCCGGCATCCGTTAGATGCTGGATCTGGTGTCGGTCGTCGGCGGACCGTAGCAAGCCAAGGCCGCTGCCCTCGACGAGGGTGAGCACGTCTTCGCCATCGAGCGTCTCGAGGTTGTATTCGCGGTAGCCGAGAAAGGTGAAGTTGCCCTCGTCGAGCCAGTGCAGCAGCTGTTGGGTTTGGTGGAGGTCCTTGATCTGCTCGGCGCCAGCGACCGTGTCAAGGGAGTTGGCGATCTGCATGGCCTTGGTACGCATGAGCGGCCAGTCTGCGACGGCGGCGCGCACGTCGCCGAGAACGGCGGTGAGCCCGGCAATGAGGCTGTCCTGTTCGCCGTCGCCCGCGCTGTCGATCTCGATGGCGATCCAGGATTCGAGGTGTGAGGCGTCATCACCGATCGCGATGAGATGGGCAATGTTCGGCATGGCCGAGGTGTCACCGCTGGAGACGCCGGCGCTGGCCGGGATGCGGTTGATGTCGACAAGTTCGTTCGTGGCCTTGCTGCGGGCGACGATCAGCAGGGGGTGCACGACCAGGTGGATGGCCGAATGCTGGCGCACCAACTCGGCCGTGACCGAATCAACGAGGAATGGCATGTCGTCCGTGACGATATAGACGACACTGCGACCGGATTCATTGTGAATCTCGATGGTCGCCGTCTTCGGCACCCGACGCTGCGCAACCTGCCAGTGCGCTCGCGCCCGAGCTTCGAGAAGCTTCGAGGTGTAGTTCGCCGCATCTTCGTCTGTTAAATGCTCGTAGTAATCAACTATGAACGTTTCGAGCGTGGGATCTAACGGGGACAGACCCGTTCGGGTGAAACCAGACGACATCGAAAAAACGCCTCCATCAAATTCATCGTCGTGCGAGTGCGGCACGCTTGGGCTCACAAACTACCGGCTACCGCCGACATCCCCCGGGTGGGAATCTGGCACGGCGATGACCGGGCAGCCAACGAACAACAACCACAGACGAAATACGTGTGCAGGGTTCCTGCAACGGGCACGTCGGTGTGCCTCGCCGAACTCAATCATGGAGATCCCTTACCAACCCATCGTAGCGCCGGGCCCTGCACCCCGGCCGTACCGCCGCAGAACCTGCGGACTACCGCAACAAAATCGCCTGCGCATCGTCGATTCGGTCATGGCCGGGTTGTGAATGGCCGAGATCCTCACTCCGCCAACAAGAATTTTTTACGATAAGGCACGTTCGCGTTATTCCGGTCGACTGCAGCTGATCCTGCAGTCGACCGGTACGTCACCGTCGCCGCTGGTTAATACCAGCCGACGGACTGCGAGTGCGACCAGGCGGCGCACGGCGTTCCGTAGGAGGAGGCCTTGATGTAGCCGAGGCCCCAACTGATCTGTGTGGTGGCGTTGGTGGCCCAGTCGTTGCCGGCCGACGCCATCTTGCTGCCGGGTAGCGCCTGGGGAATGCCGGTCGCGCCACTGCTCGAGTTCATGGCCGCGTAGTTCCAGCCGGATTCTTTCTGCCACAACCGGTCGAGGCAGCTGAACTGATCCTCGCCCCAGCCGTACTGCGAGCCCGCCATAGCGCGTGCTGTGGCACGGGCACCCTCGACGCTGTTACCTCCGGCGAGGGATTGCACGAGAGTGGTTTTAGCAGCGGCTTCAGCGGCGGCTTGAGCGGCAGCTTGAGCGGCAGCTTGAGCGGCAGCAGCGGCAGCAGCCGCCGCCGCAGCCTCAGCGGCGACACGGTCGACTTCAGCCGTGGCGGCAGAGACCGACGCGGTCTCAACCTTCGCCGCGGCCGTGAGTGACTCCAGCTGGTCGATCGGCAGGATTTCGTAGCTGGCCAGGGAACTGGCTACCGAGGTGAGGGCCGTGGCATCCACTTTGCTTTGGCTCGCAGCGATCACCACGGTGGCGGCGTTCAGGGCAGCGGATGCGCTGTCGCGCGTGATCGACTCACCGCGCTTCGCGTAGAAGTCGAGTTGGTCGCTCTGGCGACCGGTGCTGTCGGAGAGGGCGGTCGTGGCGGCGATGCTGTCCTGCTTGGCATCGGCCGACTGGGCGGCAAATCCGCTGCCGGCGACGAGGCCGGCGATAACGAGTACGGCCCCGGTGGCAACGGCAACCTCGTGCCGACGGGTGCGGGGCTTACGGGGCTTACGGTGGTTTCGGGGGGCGAGGGGCGACTCACTGTTTTTTGGGCGCATGTCCTTCATCTGGCGCGAGAGATGGACGCTAGGTACGCCCGTTCGCTGGGTTCTGGGCCCGTGCACGTCGGGTTGGCGCGGGCGAATCCGCCAGCATGCCCCGCCTGTTTGAACAAATCCTCACGATTTTCTCCGAAACCCCTGACTTTCGGTCACACGCAATCTTTCATGACATACTCCGCATTTGAAATGTGCTTTCATACTGGCGAAATCAGGCGATTTAGCTGGTCAACGTCAAATTGGCCGGTAGAAATTACCGGAGCGAGCACGGCCACAAGGCCCAAAAAAAATGCGGTAATCTTTCGCGGCGAGAGCGAGCAAGCTCCCGACACGGCACCAAAAGTTCACCCAGTGCGCGGGCATCGCCGACCTCGTCTGCCGCGACGACGACGGCAGCCTCGTGAACGTGGATTTCAGGACCAGTATCAGCCTCGCACACCCATCACTCAGAGGCCGCGGCGACCCGTCAACAGGGCGTGCAGCAGCGGGGCGACCGACGCGATCATCAGCACCGTGCCGAGCACCGCGTCATCCGCTCGTAGCAGCACACCAGCGATGAGCAGTGCTCCGAACAGGAGCGCTGACACCGTTTGCCGTGTGGTGCGCTCGAGTTGGACGACCCGTTTCTCCAGGCCCGGGTTTGCGACCGCCACGGAGCCGTCCTCGAATCGGGTGATGAGCGCATCGAGCCGCTTCGGCAGACGAAATGCGATGCCCGCGGTCTCCAACGCTTGCTTCGCGAAGTCCTGCACCAGGTTGCCGCCCTCATCACGCAGCAGCTGCGCCGCATAGGGCTCAACGGAGTCCCAGAGGTTGAACGCGGGATTGAGCGCACTGCACACCCCGGAGGTGAGGGACATCGCCCGAATAATGAGCAGGAAGTTCTCCGGCAGCTGAAACGGCAGCGATCGCACCACAGCACCGAACTGCACCGCGAAGTCGCGGAACTCCCGTGGGTCCACTTCGCGCAGCTCGGCAAAACCCATGCCACCAAACCGAGCGAACAGCTGCGTCATCGCCCGCTCGAGTTGCGTCGTCTCCGCCGAAGGAAGAAGCACACCCACGTCCCGCATCGCATTCACCAGACCGCGCCCATCGCGTGAGGCTGCAGCGATCAGCAGCTTGCGCAGGCCGCTTCTTGTGCCGGTAGAGACCTCGCCCATCATGCCGAAGTCGATGAACGTCAGCTTCCATGGGCGCCCAGCAGGCCCGTCGGCGACCGGGGTGACAAAGACGTTACCGGGATGCGGATCGGCGTGGAAGAAACCCTTCGTGAACAGCTGGTCGAACATGACCGCCGCGAAGACCGGGGCCACCCCCGCCGGGTCGATGCCCGCCGCGACCAAGCCGTCCACATCCGTGATCTTGATCGCCGTCACGTCCTCCAGGGTGAGCACGCGGCGAGTGGTGCGCTCCCAGACGACAACGGGCACGCTCACCCGGTCGTCGTCGGCAAAAACTTCCGCGAAGCGCTCGGAGTTCGCAGCCTCATGCAGGTAGTCGATCTCTTCGAGGCTGGTCTGCGCGAACTCCTCAACCAGCGCAGGCATGTCCACACGGTTGGACACCAGTCGCACATGGCTGAGCCACCCGCCCACCTTCCGCAGTGCGGCCAGGTCGACATCGATGATCTCATCGATGCCCGGTCGCTGCACCTTGATGATGACTTCGTCGAGCCCGGTGTCGGCAGCATCGACCGGGGAGAGTCGGGCTCGGTGCGCCTGCCCGAGAGAGGCCGCAGCAACCGGGATCTCGTCGACCATCGTAAACGCGCGATCGAGCGGCATGCCCAGCTCCGCTTCGGCGACCGCGCGGATCGCCGCGAACGATACAGGAGCCACCTCGTCTTGCAGCCCCTCGAGTTCGGTGGTGATCTCGGGCGGGAGCACGTCGAGACGTGACGACATGAACTGCCCGACCTTGATCATGAGGCCGCCGAGGTCGGCCGCCAGCACATGAAAACCCTTCGCGAAGCGTCGCATCCGCTTTGATCGTGTGCGCTTGGCAATCTTCACCAGCCCGATGCGAGGGAGGAACAGCTCGAACCACCACGTTATCGCGAGATTCCAGCCGGCAAAACGCAGAATGCGGCGGTAACGGGCGCGGGTGTTTCCCGCGCCCGACATCGAATCGGTTCGACCTCGACGAGCCGATGGCACCCCGTCAGTCCTGAGCGAGGATCGAGTAGAGCCGACGACGCGCCTCGTCGAGCACCGTGACGGCCTGCTGAATCTGCTCCGGCGAGCCGGTACGACCCACCTGGGCCGCCGCCTGGGCGAGCTCGACGCCCGCCTTGGGCAGAGCCGCGAAGCCATGGCCGGGAGTTGCGCCCGCTGACCCCCACGGCGCTGTCGTGTCGGCGTCAGCGACAGCTTCGCGACCCTCATCGGTCAGTGAGTAGATTTTGCGGCCGTTGGACTCTTCGGCGCTGATGAGGCCCTCATCGGCCAGCAACTGCAGGGTCGGGTAGACCGAGCCCGCACTGGGCTTCCAGCTGCCGCCGCTGCGCTCCTCGATTTCGTGAATGATCTGGTAGCCGTGCATCGGCTGCTCAGCGAGCAGCGCCAGCACCGCCGTGCGCACTTCGCCGCGACCGGCTCGGGTGCCCGTTTGCTTCTCGAACCGTGAGCGCAACTGCTCCATCGCCTGCCACATGCCTTCAATGCTATTACCAGCGCCGAACCCGCCTGTCGGGAATGAACTGCCCATGATTGCCTCCTTTGTGTGAACCGCGAACGATATACAACGATACTCAACGATAGGTGGCGATGCGGTCGAGCGATACAAACAAACGGATGTTCTGTGCCGGCTCCCAGCGTCACTTTCAGAAGTCGACTGCACCGCCCATGGAGAGCGAGGGCCGCGGGGCGGGCACACGTCGAACTAAAAGTTTCCAACATCATGCCATCGGAGAGCACTGGCGAATCGCAGTGGCCGGGCGAGTATCAGGCCGCTGATGAGGCTGGCGAAGGCGACCGGGAACGCAATCAGGGCGCTGAGATGGGGAAGGTCCGAAGGGCAGAAAATGAGGGTCTTCCCGGCACGGACTTGAGTGAGGGGCAAGCTGCACCCCTCGACCATGTCGAGACCAGGACACTGGAGTCCGAGAACATCGTACGACCTGGCTGTACGGCCTTCCGCTGGTCGTACGCTGGCGAGTATGACGGTTGGTCGAGTGACGGCGCGCCAGGGCATCCCGACTCCTTGCGCGTATGCATCTTCGCGGCCTCGAACGCGAAATTTGGACGCTTGAGGGCTACCTCAAGCTCCCCTGAGCCTGTTCAATTCAAAAACGCAGCGATTGACGGAGATTTGATCTGGTGTGACTGGCTAGAGAAAGTTGTTTGTGTCGCCTCGGAGTAGTGTTTGCGGGTGATCAACTCTCGCGCTGTCTCCGACGGCATCCGCACCTGGATGCTCAAGGGCCTCGTCAACGAGCGCGCCGATCACGTGGGTCCCCACGCCGCCACGGTCGAGAAGACGCATTCCTGGTGGCGGGTGATGTGCCTGACCGGGGTTGACTATTTCTCCACCCTCGGGTACCAGCCGGCCATCGCGGCCCTCGCGGCCGGTTTGCTGTCGCCGATCGCGACCATCGTGTTGGTCGCCTTGACTCTTCTGGGTGCCCTGCCGGTGTATCGACGGGTTGCACAGGAGAGCTTCAACGGGTCTGGTTCGATCCAGATGCTGGACCGCCTGTTGCCGTGGTGGGCCGGGAAGC
This sequence comes from Cryobacterium sp. CAN_C2, assembly GCF_015751745.1. Taxonomy (NCBI): domain Bacteria; kingdom Bacillati; phylum Actinomycetota; class Actinomycetes; order Micrococcales; family Microbacteriaceae; genus Cryobacterium; species Cryobacterium sp. CAN_C2. The sequence continues at coordinate 185,358 of NZ_JADOUX010000005.1, read as the reverse complement.
TCTTCGTGCTCGTCCTGCTCGGGTTCGCCGCCACGGACTTCATGATCACCATCACCCTGTCGGCGGCAGACGCCACGGCCCACGCGATCGAGAACCCGTTCGCTCCCTCCTGGATGCACGGTCAGGAGGTGCTGGTCACCCTGTTCCTGGTCGCGCTGCTCGGCCTCGTATTCCTCCGTGGTTTCAAGGAAGCCATCGGCATCGCCGTCGTGCTCGTGGCGATCTACCTGCTCCTCAATCTCGTAGTGATCCTAGTCTCCATCGGACACGTTGCCGGGCACGCTGCCCTAATCACGGACTGGTGGGCAGCGCTCACCGCGCAACATGGCAATCCGCTCGTCATGGTCGGAATTGCCCTGATCGTGTTCCCGAAGCTGGCGCTGGGCCTGTCCGGCTTCGAGACCGGGGTCGCCGTCATGCCGCACGTGACGGGCGACGCCAGCGACACCGAAAAGAACCCCGCCGGCCGGATCCGCGACACCAAGCGCCTACTCACCACGGCGGCGCTCATCATGAGCGGCTTCCTCATCACCTCAAGCATCGTCACGACCCTGCTCATCCCGCAGAAGGACTTCCAACCCCGGCGGACCGGCCAACGGTCGTGCCCTCGCGTATCTCGCACACGAATACCTCGGACCGGTTTTCGGATCCATCTACGACATCAGTACCATCTGCATCCTGTGGTTTGCCGGCGCGTCGGCGATGGCCGGTCTCCTCAACCTTGTTCCCCGCTACCTGCCGCGGTACGGGATGGCGCCCCAGTGGGCCAGGGCCGTCCGCCCGCTCGTCCTGGTCTTCATCGGCATCGCATTCCTGATCACCGTGGTCTTCCAGGCGAACGTCGACGCCCAGGGCGGCGCGTACGCCACCGGAGTGCTCGTGCTGATGACGTCCGCCTCCGTCGCCGTGACACTCTCGGCCTGGCACAAGCAGCAGCGCTGGCACACCCTCGGGTTCGGCGTCATCACCCTGATCCTGACCTACACGACGGTCGCCAATGTCTTTGAACGTCCGGAGGGCGTCCGGATCGCCGGACTCTTCATTCTCGCCATCATGACGACCTCGATCCTCTCCCGCGTCCGGCGCTCGTTCGAGCTGCGGGCGACCTCCGTCGTGCTGGATTCCAGCGCGCTCGACTACGTCATGTCGGATGCCGAGGAGTACGACGTCATCAGGATCATCTCGCACGAGCCCGATGAGGACACCGAGGCCGAGTACCGGAACAAGAGCCGCGACGAACGTCGCTTCGGACATATCCCGCCCGGGTCACCGATCATATTTCTCGAGGTGCACCCCTCCGACTCATCCGATTTCGAAGAGGACCTGCTCGTGCGCGGAGTCGCCAAGCACGGGTACCGCGTGCTCCAGGTAACGAGTGGCAACGTGCCGAACACGATCGCCTCCGTGTTGCTTGAGATCCGCGACCAGACCGGACTGATCCCGGAGATCTATTTCGAGTGGACGCAGGGCAACCCGATCTCCAACATGTTCAAGTTCCTGTTCACCGGCCTCGGCGAAATCGCCCCCGTCACTCGCAAAGTGTTGCGCGAATCGGAACCCAACGCCAAACGACGACCGCACATCCACGTCAGCTGATCACGATGATCTGCGTAGAATCCTGACGCGGGAAGCAGTTCTCGCAGTCAGCGGCGTCGTGTGGCCCGCGCAACACTTCGCGAGAACTTCGATCGGGCACGCGAAAAGCGAATCACCGGCATAGACCGTCCGAAACTGCCCATGAGAGTCATCCCACCGGCCGTTGAAGCGACACGCCCGCCTTCGGTGGCGTACTTGCAGTTGCTCCACTCCCACGGTTCCGGACGGAATCCGACCCGCCACAGCCGTTGGTCGACAGGCCGTTGGTCGACAGGCCGTTGGTCGACAGGCCGTTGGTCGACAGGCCGTTGGTCGACAGGCCGTTGGTCGACAGTGACAATGACCAGATCTGTGTCCCTCACGCCCGCTCAGCCGAACGCCGCGAAGGAACGAGCCGCCGCGAGCACAGCGGGGCCCGCAGTCTCGAACTCCTGCTCTCGCAGGACTCGCGCCGGCGAGACGTCGTTCAGTTCCGGGTTCATTCCCTGGAACCAACTCGCGACGGTCGACGCCGACTCGCGGTCCCTCAGCATCGCCATGACATAGAACGACGTACGCAACCGGAGCACAACGTCGCTCGAAGGCGTCCGCGTTCCCTCGGCCCACTCTCGAACGGCGCGTGTCTCACGAACGCCTCCCAAATATGCCACGAGCTTCGCGCCCAGCGTCTCCCGCAGCACCCCAGACCTAGTCCAGAGAACCGCGAGCATGAATTCAGCACGGGCCGTGACCGGGAGTTGATCACATCGATAAACGCCGTGCGCTGCTTGAGAGAGCCTCCCGCGATGGGCCAATGTGGTCAAGTCGATCGCGGACAGCCCCGATGGTTTTTGCATCGCGCGCGGTGACGTAGTCGTACTACCCGATCGCGATGTCCCACAGCCGGTCAAAGCCAATTACCTCACACGCTGCCCTGCGCTGAACAGAGCCACGCCTTAGACCTAGTTCCGCAATCGGGCCTTGACTTCGCGTTCGACAAGCATGGGTACGTAGTCACGTACCGGACGCCCGTCAAAGACGTGGTGTTGTTCGTAGACGGCCTTTTCAATGCGCGGCCGAGGGAGTTCGGGGAATCGTTCGACTAGTCGATCAACTACCTTTGCGACCGCTCGGTATTCGTCGTCGAGGTTCATCTGGCAAGTCTCGTGGAGAAGATACCGGTGGTCAATACTTCACCTACCTGGTCTCGGCGAGGGCCTGAGAGGCGGCGTGGATTGGATACGTACGCGCTCTCGCGCGTGCCGCCGGGGTCACCGGTCGACGTTCAGCGGGAGGTCGGCAGAGGAAACGGGCGGAGAGATCAGGTAGCCCTGCACCGTGTCGCAGCGAAGGTCTCGCAGGATCTGGAGCTGGCAGGGTCGTTCGATACCCTCAGCAGTGACGGTGAGACCCAGTGCATGGGCGGTGTCGATGACGCCGCCCACGAGTGCAGCGGCGGCGGGTGACGCATCAATGCTGTCGATGACGGTCTTGTCGATTTTGACGATGTTCAGAGGAAGGTCGCGCAACATCGACAAGGAGGAGTATCCGGTGCCGTAGTCGTCGAGGGCGATGCTGATGCCCATCTCACGGAGCTCGCGGAGTTGTCCGATAGCTCGGGGAAGGTCGCTGATCGCGGTGCCCTCGGTAATCTCGACCTGGATCAGTCTGGCCGGGATACCGTGCTCCCCAAGCGCCGCCCGGACATCAGGAACGATGGTGCGAGCAGCGAGTTGCATGGGAGACACGTTGACGGCGATCCGGCGCGGGCTCCCCCCATTGAGCCAGATCCTGGCCTGGGCGCAGGCCTCATTGATGACGCGTTTTCCGATCCGGAGAATGTCGCCGGAGAGCTCCATGATGGGAATGAACTCGGCCGGTGGCACCGCACCCAGTTCGCTGTCCGTCCAACGAAGGAGCGCCTCGACCGTGAGGCACTCGTTGCTGGCCAGGTCCAGTTGGGGCTGGTAGTGCAGTTCGAACAACCGGCTTTCGAAGGCATCCGTCAGGCGGCGACGAATGTGCGCGTTGCGGGCGATCGGAACGGCCTCACCGTGTCCGTTCAGGCGCGCAACCTGGCGTTTGCCCGCCTGTTTGGCCTTGATCATCGCGCCGTCGGCCTGGCGGAGCAACACGTCCAGCCGGCTCAGCCCCCGCTCAACGGCGACTTCGCTGGCCATGACCATCCCCACTGACGCGAAGACGTGCAGTGGCTGCCCGCCGCAGAGAAAGGGGACGGACGTGCTGAGCACTACCGTGTCGGCGATGGCCAGTGCCTGCGTCTCGTCCACGTTGGTCAACAACACCGCGAACTCGTCGCCGCCGAGCCGAGCGAGGACATCCCCGGGTCGCACGATATGCCGGAGCCGATCGGCGAACCCGATCAGGACCTCGTCCCCCATCTGATGGCCGAAGGTGTCGTTGACGGCCTTGAAACCATCCAGATCAATGTAGAGGACGGCGACGCCTGCCAGATCAGGGTCACTCTGGATGAACACGACGCCCCGGTCCTCCAACTGCCGATGGTTCGGCAGCCCGGTCAGGGAATCGTGCAGTGCTGCGTACCGGAAGTCCTCCGACAGCCGCTCAAAGACCTGCGACACCGACGCTACGCGGGGACCCTGATCGGTCAGCACCAGCACGTCGCGGTCACGGCTGTTCTCCGGCAACCCCAGGATCCGCTGCGCGGCGTCCACGAGGGACATCTGCCCGGGCAGGGCGAGCGCCTTCTCGGACACCAACTGACCGGCCGTCGACCGGGCGTGGAGCCCGCGGCCGTAGCCGAGCCGACCGGTCAACGTGGACTCGACATGCTCACGCGAGAGCAAAGCGTGGGTGCCGGCGTTCTGAACCACAAGGGAGCGGAGCTGCCGGTCCGCGCGAAACATCCGGTCGATCTCAGCCACCGGTGTCGCGGCAGAAACCAACCTCACCTCCGTCGCCAGGTCGGCCAGGCACGCTACACGGTCCACCCTGAAAAAGTCGAACCCGGACGCCAGAACAATGCTCATAGTTGATCAATACCCGAGATCCGCCGCGGGTCCAAAAGGAACCGCCGCTGTTTGCCGAGCGTTCAGGTCCTGCGCTGGCGGAGCCCGGTCGCCGGGAACGCTCGCGGCAGTTCACCGCGTGGTGCGACTGCCCGGCGGCGGAACCCTTTACCTACGAGGGACTGATCAGCGCGGTCTGAATATTGAGAACTGTTTCAGTCACTTTCGCATTCTCATTGCGCGCACCGCCGACAAATTCACCCTGATCGAATTCTCGTAAGCCATGGGCGGTCTCACGGGGTCGTTGCAACAGCGGTTGTCTTGGTCGACTGGTCCGGCGAGTCCATTCACTGTCGCCTGGACGTGTCTCCTGACTGTTTGTGCTTTCGGCTGAGATGTTTGTCTCGTGTCTCGCACTTCTGTATTGACCGATGACCAGTGGGCTCGGATCGCGTCGTTGATGCCGAGCTCGGCGGCGATGGGACGTGGGACAAGATCATCACCGAGTTGCTGTCGCAGGCCGATGCGGTGGCCGTGATCGAGTGGGAAGTGTCGGTGGACTCGACGCTGAATCGTGCCCATCAGCACGGCACGAACCTTGCTCGCACCACAGGGGGATCTGTCAAATTACACGAATCTGCTCGACGAGCCTCCTGATCATGCGATTGGCCGGTCACGTGGCGGTTTGACGGCGCAGATCCAGGCACTGTGCGATGCCAAGATGCGCCCGTTGGCGTTGTTGCTGGGGCCCGGTCAAGGCGGTGACTCGCCCCTGTTCCCGGAGGTAATGGGAAGCCTCGAGGTGCCGCGTGTTGGCGGCGGCCGGCCATCAGGGCTCGACAAGGAGGCGGACAGACGCCGCAACGTGATCTACGGGTGTTTCGCGGCCTTCAAGCAATGGCGGAGCAGCGAAACCCGCTATGACAAGCTCGCTCTCACGTACCGCGGCGGAGTCGTCCTTCGTGCCATCACAATATGGCTCAAAGCGTTACTGGCTCAAAGTGTTAGGAGACACGCCCTGGGCGGTCGTCGTCCGGCAGTGAAGATGCGGGTGGATGTGGTCATCCGAGGCGCTCTCTCCTGTCACGAGGCCTGACAGTTCGGCTCGTGGCGCCAGCCTGAGTTTCGATATGCCGATTTCGCTGACGCAGCGCGATTCTTCTCAAGGGGCCGTTCGCCTCTACGACACCGCGCGTCGCGCCGTCACCGCATAGAGCGGATCACCTCGATACCCCCGAGCGGCGGGCGTACGAAGGCTCAGGTGCGCTTCATCGAATGCTCCGGCTCGACGAAGATAATCGAGCACGATGGCGCCACGACCTTCGTCATCCGTCTCGAGCCAGCCGCGGATCGCTTTGGTCGGGAAGCATCGATTCGAGAAAGTGATCACGACCTGGCCCCCCGGCCGCAACACTCGCGCGGCCTCTCGGAGCACCTCGACGGGTCGCACGAGATAGTCGATCGAGACGCAGCACAGCACCGCATCGAAAGACCCGTCGGCAAACGGCAGAACGGGGTCGGCATTCAGGTCCTGCACGATGCGCTCAGTGGCCATCGAGTTGGCGTCGAGCTCCGAGGCGTTCATCCCCAACACGACCAGTTCGTCCGGGGCGGCGCGAAGATGCGACACCCACGACGACATCAGATCGAGTACTCGCCAGTGGTCCCTGGACAAACCGTCGATTCCGAGTTCCGCGTAGAGCTCCGAGACAGCGCCGATCGCGGCGTCGTCGATGTGTGTGACGAGCCTTAGCGGCCGGTAAAAGATGGCATCGGACGCGGGATCGCTACGCTCGAAGAACCCGTCGGGATAACCGCTCTCGATCTCGCTCACGGATCAATGATGCACCCTGGCTTTCACGGAGACCAGCTCTCGCCGAACGGTCAGCGGGCCGAACCGGTGGAGCTAGTGAGCGCGTCGGTAGATGTGCTCGACGACATCGCGGCCCAGGCCATCGGCATGCGATGTCTCGGAGCCGATATCCACGTATCCCGCGCGGGCCAGCACCCTGGCCGAGCCGAAAGTGTGCTCGGCTACGCGGGCGAGAACCGGCCGTATCGTCGCAACGGTCAGAAACACGAGGAGGGCTGCGCAGGCAAGTCCTTCGCCCCATCGAGCCGGGTCGATCCAGTAGGTAACCTCGCGGTCTCCATCGATTGTGAAGCTTCCAATGGTTCCCACCAGACCGTTACCGTCGTCGATCGCGCGGAGGATCACTGGCGGAGGATCACTGAGGGAGGCTCACTGAGGGATCGGTTCGAATTCGCTCGTAGTGGGTATCGAACACGTTCCGATCGGATGGATCCGCGCCGGTGAGCGCAGCCATCTCAGCTGCCGCACGATCCTGTTCCCAATCGAAGAGTCGATCAAGTTCAGCATCGTCAAGTTCCCGAAGCATTATGGCCACGCGCCTACCGTAACGGCTCCTACCGACAGACACCCGCAGGCCGAACCTTTAGCGGGACAGATTCGCCGCATCGCGGAGTCGCACCGCTCGGGAACGGATGTGACAGCGTTTATGGGGTCCAGCTCACCCGGCCGCGATCAATCCGCCCCGTTAGGGCTGGTTTGGCTTTCGCCTCGCCACCATAACGCGACCCACAATCCGCAACGGCGGCAGAGGTATGCGCCACCATCATTGAGGTAATGGAGTTTCGTGGGGCCCATCTGCGTCCGAACTCGGTCAGTCGTAGATGACCGCCAAGCCCCGGCGCTCCAGGTCGGCGAAGTTGTCTCGCATGGCCTGTAACTGATCAGGCGAGTGTCCGACCCAGTCCACCAGTTCACCGACGACCTTCACTGGCTCCCGGGTCCGATAGGATCGGGTCGGATTGCCAGGGAACTTTTTGTCCGTCACGTTGGGATCGTCTTCAGGGGTGCCCATCGGTTCAACGATATAGATCCGGCCAGAGCCCTCGCCTGCCGCTAGTTCAGCGCCCCACGTTGCGGCATCCACGGTCGCCGCAACATAGACGTGGTTCGCGGTCCGGCCCCCGCCGACGTTCGAACGCCGTCCGGGCCCCAAAAGATCGCCCACCGCGAGGTTCGCTTTCGTCCCGTGAAACAACGCCTCCGCCGCGTGGACTTCGAACGGTTTCGGCACGCTCATAATGTGTTCTCCCCAACATATTTGTACCGGGACTCTAGCGCGGTCGAGCACGTGGGCATTATCCACGACCCGGTCGCCGACGATCCACGACGAGCAGGCAGCCGCTGCGCCCGCAAGCTGGACTCTTATTGTGCACGATCAACGTGAACGTAAATTGGTCATTGCAGGCCGTCGACCTTCGCGAGGAGGACATCGCGTTCCCGGGAGTTAGTCGCCAGGCGGGCCGCTGTGAGCAGCTCGGATCTAGCCTCATCCGTCCGGCCGAGCTTCGCCAGGAGTTCACCGCGAACGCTGGGCAGCAGGTACGAGCCGCGAAGGGCGCCGTCGCTGTCGACGCGATCGACGATGGCGAGGGCGGTGGCTGGACTCATGGCCATCGATACCGCGACGGCCCTGTTGAGGTCGACGATGGGATTGGTCGCGATGCTCCCCAGTGCCTCGTAGAGCAGCACGATCCGGTACCAGTCGGTGTGGTCGAACATCTCTGCAGTCGCGTGACACTCGCCGAGGTCGCGTCGAATCCAGTGGTCGCCCGTTGTCGGTGCGTACCCTTCCGTGAAGATCAGGTAGGCGACACCGAGCACGGACCCGATGTGCCTCTGCCATTCGTTTCGTTCCGGTACCTCGAAGGTGATCTTCGCAGCGCCCAGCGTCGCTTTCGCGCGAACGATGCGCTGCTGGATCGTGGCGACTGGCACGAAGAACATCCGCGCGATCTCGGCGGTCGACAGGCCGCCGATGATGCGGAGCGTCAGAGCGATCTGCGCCTCGCGGCCCAGGACCGGGTGGCACGCCGTGAAGACCAATCGGAGGACGTCGTCCTCGATGGGATGCCCGGAGCCCACTCCTGCAACGTAATCGTCCAGGTCCTGCGCCAGGGAACGGTATCGGTCCTCCAGCTTCCGGCGACGGTTCCACGCATCGATTGCTTCCCGCTTTGCGACGGTGGTGAGCCAGACGCCGGGATTTGTGGGTATCCCTGTGGAGGGCCACTCGGCCAGAGCGTCTGCGACCGCCTCCTGCGCCACATCTTCCGCCAGGCAGATGTCGCCGGTCAGGCGCGCGAGCGCCGGTCACTCCTGCCCGTTCTCGGCTCTCCACGCGCCCTCATTCTTCAGGGCGTCAGTATCGGCGAAGTCGGCGAAGTCGCTCATTTCGGTCACACGTCGCCCTTCGAGCTTCGAGCCCGGGCCCAGCGGAGCCCGACTGGCCCACTGAGCGGCTTCTTCCTTCGACGACACCTGGATGATCCAGAAGCCATTGAAGAGTTCGTGGACCTCCCCCTAGGGACCGTTCGTGGCGACCGGGGCCTCACCCGCGAAGTCCACAACACAACTGACGGTCGTGTCGTCGGCCAAGCCCTCGCCAGCCAGCAGCACGCCCGCCGCAACGAGTGCCTCGTTGTAGGCGCCCATCTTTTCGATGATCTCCTGGGACGGGCGGGTGCGCTTGGGGCGGTCGACTTCCGAACCAGAGGCCTCGCGCTCGGCCAGCTCGGCGTGGTGCACGAAGGTTCGCAGACGCTGCACTATGCGATCGTGCCCGGGTCGGGACACGGCGAGCTCAACGGCATTACCGGAACATTTCACCTCACCATCGAGGACGATGGCACCCACCGGTATGAACTCGACTACGAGGTATAGCCGGCGGAACGCTCGCCGACAGGATTCCTCCGTGCACCCCAGGAGAATTCAGGGAGCATGTCGGGGTGCGCGATAGCGGGACGCTCACCGGACGGCATTCCAGGTGCCCACGAAGTGTGATCGAGGCTGGATTTGAACCTTGCTCGCGTGCCCGCAAACCGAACAACCTGAGGGACCGTGCTCTCACGCGGATCCCTCAATGAACGTCCAGAATTCTGGGGCTTTCAGCCACTGAGGTAAAGCCGCCATGTCGAGGGGATCAGCCGTCTGCCATCATTGGTTCATGGCCTCGACTCCTATGCTCGAAAGCGCCGTGCCGGACCTTCCGTCCCGAAACTTTGACGCTACGAAAGCCTTCTACGGCGGCTTCGGTCTCGAGCCGGTGTTTCGCGACGTGGGTTGGATGATCCTGACCTGAGGTGGCTTGCAGTTGGAATTCTTCCCATTCCCCGGCCTCGAGCTGCACGACGCCACCCGCCGAACCGGGGTACCCGACGTCATTACCGGGATCGCTCGTCTGCAGCCTGTTCGAATGCAGAAGTGGGGGCTACGGGCTGGGTATCTCGTGGATCCCGATGGTACCCAACTCACCGTCATTGAGCAGCGAGCCCGAAGACAGCGCTGACGCTCCGTTAAGCCGGGGTGAGGAGTCTCCGTCGGTGGGTTACCGGAGCGTTTTGAGGACCATGCGGATGTTGTCGTTGTCGAGTTCGGTGAATCACCGGATTGCGAATCGACAAATCAAAGAAGGTTTGTCGTCCAGAGCGGTTCGACTCACCGTGGGTGGAAAGCGCAGGGCCATGATGAACCGTACCACCACCGCCCTGCGCCTCGTTGTCGCCGGCCTGATCCTCGCCGCGGTCATCAGCACCGCGGCGGATGTCGCCTCCCGGGTGCCCCTTAACCCCTTCAATTTCTTCGGGTTGTGCACAGTGTGAACACGGCCGGGCCGGTGGCTTGTCATCGCCCGTGCATCTGTGACGAGGTACATGATCATCGTCGGCATTGTCTACGCACTCCTTCTGGCGCCGCTCGGCGCCGCCGGCGGGGTTCCGTTGCCGTGAGCCAACGCTGTGCTTCACATTGTGGTGCCCGTCTACGCCGTCGTGGACTGGCTCGTGTTCGGGACGCTGGTGTTCCGGGCGAGCCGACTTGCGCGAAAGGAAGTACAGGGACCAGCAGTGACCTGAGAGAGCCGGTGTCAGGCTTATTCGACCGCTCCGGAAAGAAGTGCCGCACGCGCACTGATGCCGGCGAACAAAAGCAATGCGACAATAAGCAAGCAGTCGTCGGTGCAGGGTACAGATGCATTAGACACGGGGCTTTCCTCCATCTCCTCAGCCTAGAGTCGGCTGATGATCATCTCCCTTGATGGCGCCTCTCCGGAAGCCGTGGTTGAACGACACTTCTCGCATCTCGTGTGTGATCGCATCAGGGCGAGCCCAGACATCCGCGGTGGCCAAACGGCGGCGAATGCTGCGCTCAACGCTTTCGACGTGGCCGGGTACGCTGCGACGCGTAACCGGGTACTTCCAGAAGCGGCTCGCGGAGCCTCCCGGTTGTCGCCCTACATTCGCCACGGGTTGCTTTCGCTGAGGGAGGTCTGGAACGCAGTCGCCGGTCCAGCGTCGGATGTCTCAAAATTTCGCGACGAACTCCTCTGGCAGGAGTATGGCCGACATTTATACGCTCGACTTGGCATGCAGTTGCATCGCAATCTGCGGTTCGACGTGGCATGGTCTGGGGATTTCACACCAGCGGCCTGGCCGCGCGAAATGGCCTGTGTGAACTGGGCACTCTCGAGTCTGGAAACAGAGGGCTGGCTTGTGAATCAGACTCGCATGTGGCTTGCCTCGCATTACACCGTGCGATCCGGAGCAGGGTGGATGGCTGCGCAGGAGTATTTTCATCGCCACCTGCTCGACGGCTCTCGCGCTGCCAATCTGCTCGGGTGGCAATGGACAGTTGGCGCAGGCACCGGAAAACCCTACGGATTTGCACGTTGGCAGGTGGAGAAACGAGCGCCTCAACTGTGCACGGCTTGTCCTCTCAATCGCAATTGCCCGATAGAGAACTTTCCTTCGGATACGGTTCCGCGGCCGGTTGCCGTACCGAATCCACGGCTCGTCCGGGACGACGATCTGGCAACCACCCGAGGTCCATCCACGGTCGTCGAACGCTCCACACCACAATCTGTTTTGCTCACAGTCGAATCACTGGGCGATGAGGATCCGGCACTTCTCGCCCATCCGCAGCTCCCTGTTGTCTTCATCTTCGACGAACCGGCCTTGGAAAAACTGCGCCTGTCGAGCAAAAGACTCGTGTTTTTCGTAGAGACGCTCCAAGATCTGGCGGAGCGGCGTGAAGTGATCGTGCATCTAGGAGACCCCAAACAGATCACTCCGGACCTTGACGCCGCGATCACCTGGGCCCCAGTGCCGAGCTTTGAAAAATACGCCAGGATTGCCGCGGAGATTCATCCGTGGCCGTGGCTCGCCGAACCTCATGCCGGTTCGCTCACAAGCTTTTCGGCGTGGCGCCAGAAACTGACGCAGCCGAAATAATACTCGGTCCGTGCGCCTCCGGCGGCATGTCTCCAACCCATCGAATCGAGCGCGCGCGCCGCCACGGGTCACGTCCCGCCGCGGAGTGCGATTCCACTCACCCTGCAGGTAGAAGTTTTCTGATTCTGGGGCTTCTGGTCTGGGGACGTGGATCAGGCCGGTGAGCGTGCCCCGATCGGCGTTCTTGAGCACCTCGTTCAAGGCGTCAAGCTGGCGGCGCAACCTGTTCCATCCCCGGGAACCAATCGCCGCCTGGGATGAGACACCGCGCCGGTGTCGAGACACTGAGGTTAGTAGACATCCATGCAGCTGGCGAGCGATAGCTGGACTGCGGCGTTCGGTGCTTCTCTGTCGTCGGTGGTCGTTCTGACTTCTCGGCCAGCTGGAGTACTTCGGCGCTCTGCAGATACTGGTGTGGAATCCGCTGGCTGCGGTCCCGGGCGCGACGCTCGGGCAGATCCGTGCGGATATGGCTCGCGCCAATGAGCACCTCAACGCGGACTGGGTCGTTGCCTGGGGTGGGATCGGCATTCTCTTGGCCGCCGTGGTTGCGCTGGTGGCGACCGTGCGGAGCACCAGTCGGGTCAAGCCGGTGGTGGCGGCCTATCTCGTGCTGCTGGTGAGTGCGGCCTCCCTGCTTGCTCTGATCGTGCTGATCATTCGTGCCGCGCGCGGCGCAGCCGAACGTGCCGCAGCTCGCGCCGGGGGTCTTGGTTAATTCGAGCCAGCCATTGCGAGTAAGAGTCGCCGCTGAGGCAGAATAGTCGGATGAGCGATGCCGGCGACTTCGTAGATCGCACGCTGCAGAACGAAGCAACGTGGGAGCGCGCAGCTGAGGCGCAGGCCCGTCTGGGCAACGAGCTGGAAATCTATGGCGCTTCGGTGGGTGCCGTGCGGGGAACCATCCGCGATCTGAACCGCCGGTATACAGACATGACGCGCGGCGAGGTGACCGCGCTGAGTTCCGAGCTGTGGAACGTGCCTGTATTCGAGCGCCGCCTGGCTGCGATCGTGTTGCTGCAGGCGAACCTGTCGCGGCTGGACAACACCGACCTGACCCGCATCGAGGGTTTTCTGCGGGGCGCGGGGCTGCCCGAGCTCGTGAATCCGCTCGCCCTCGACGTGGTGCTCCCCCTGGTCCACAGGCTGGGCGGAGCGAATCGCGCCCGTGCGGAGGCGGCTTTGAATCGGTGGGCAATCGACGGCAACCCGTGCCTACGCCTTGCCGCACACAGCGTCAGCGCGCACATCACGAACGGATAACGGCGGATCGAAGCGGCCTTCGGCGTTTGTTTTGCGGCACGAGTACGCGGTGCCACGGCTGGCTGGCGCGCCCCGCGCGTAGGCTGCGCCTATGCGCGCAATTATCGTGAACTCTCCCGGTGGGCCGGACGCCCTCACCCTGACGACCGTGCCCGACCTCGTCGTCGGTGCCCACGACATTCGGGTGGAGGTGGCTGCGGCGGGTGTGAACCGAGCGGATGTCGTGCAGCGGCAGGGCCATTACCCCTCGCCCGCCGACGCACCCCAGTGGCCGGGGCTTGAGGTGTCGGGCGTCGTCACCGAGGTGGGCGACGACGTGACCCGGTTCGGGACCGGCGACCGGGTGTGTGCTCTGCTCGCCGGCGGCGGCTATGCCACCGAAGCCGTGGTGAATGAAGACCTGGCCCTCTTGGTGCCACTGTCGATGGACCTCATCGACGCCGCTGCCCTGCCGGAAGCCCTGGCCACCGTGTGGTCGAACGTGTTCATGAGCGCTGAACTCGCACCCGGCGAGACCCTGCTCGTGCACGGCGGCGGCAGTGGAATCGGCACGACCGCAATCCAGCTTGCCCGGCTCATGGAGGCCCGCGTGGCCGTGACGGCCGGCTCCAGCGAGAAACTCGCCGTCTGCGAGGGCCTCGGGGCGCAGATTCTGATCAACTATCGGGAGCAGGATTTTGTGGCCGAGATCGAGGCAGCCACGCACGGGCGAGGCGCCGACGTAGTCCTCGACATCATGGGCGGCTCCTATGCGGCGCGCAACATCGAGGCGGTCGCGGTGAACGGCCGCATCATGGTGATTGCGAACCAGAGCGGCGAACCCGCCGCGTTCGACCCGTTCCGCCTCATGCAGAAACGCGCTCGCTACTGGGGCACCACCCTGCGTGCGCGGTCGCTGGCCGAAAAAGTCGCCATCATGCGAGCGCTCGAAGCGGCGGTCTGGCCCTGGATCGTATCGGGCGAGTTTCGACCCGTGATCGACGGCCGATTCTCGTTTGCGGATGCAGCGGATGCGCACCGACGGCTGGAAGCATCCGCTCACGTGGGCAAAATCGTGCTCGTGCCCTGACCCGGCTACCGACCGGTGCGACCCCTTCCGACTAGCGTCGAACGACTATGCCTGCTTATCGGCCAGCTCGGCGGCTGTAGCTGCAGGTGCAGCCCTGGCCTCGGCCTTCGCCGCGGCGGCGGCCTTGACGTCGGCGTCGATCGCGTCGACGAGGTCGGTGTGCATGGTGATCAGGAGCCCGTTGACGAAACCACCGACCAGGGCACCGACGCGACCACCGGTTGCGTCGCCGTAGACACGGCGGCGCCGAAACGAAAGCTCTACGTGAGGTCGCCGGTGACGCATGCCGCACCCTGCTCCGACACGTGGGCCCAGCAACCAGCACCCGCAGCGGCTCGTGACGGTCGCGGTACTGCCGAGCTGACTCTCACACGGTTGTGCGAGCATCCGTTCTCGTACCCAGCAGAATGAACGAAATCCGTTTCGCCTATCTTCCCCTGCGAACCCTCAACAGTGCGCATGGTGTCGATGCCGGGCATGGCGGGGTCAGACCCGTCAGGCCCCGCCTTCCGCTAGGGTGCCAGCACCGCATATTGGTGTGGTCAGCAAATCGTTGCAGCGTCGGGCTTGGCAGCGTGAACGCGGTCCCGCCCGTTGTGCTTGGCCTCGTAGAGAGCGGAATCCGCTCGAGACAGCCAGACCGAGACGGATTCGTGCGGTTCCAACGCCGCCACCCCCGCACTCACCGTGCAGGTCAGCCCCGGTGCGAGGCTCTCCCAGTCATACCCGCGTATGGAGGTCAAAAGCCGTTCGCAGGCCGCCGTCGCTTCAGCCAGGCTGGTTTCGGCAAAGACGAGCAAGAATTCCTCTCCGCCCACTCGCACCGCGAGGTCGGTGCCGCGGGTGATCGTGCGCAGCATCGAGGCCATCACCGTTAGAACCTGATCACCCGCCGCGTGACCGTGGTCGTCGTTCACCTGCTTAAAGTGATCGAAATCGATCATGGCGGCGCAGAGCGGTCGCCTGCCTTTCTCGGCGCGGCCCATCATCCATGGCAGTTCACGGTCGAGCGCGCGACGATTCGATAAGCGGGTGAGCGGATCGGTGTTTGCCTGGTCGTCGAGTTCCTCGGCCCGGAGGCGTTCCATCCGCACTTCCAGTTGGGATTTCTCTACCTCGTGTCGAGCTTGTTCGATTTCGATGGTGTTGATCAGCATCTGCGCCTGCAGCCCGGCCGTCTGTACGGTCATGAGCAAAGTCACGGCGTGCAGCCGCTCATGATGCGCCAGCGACTGAGCGAAACGCCCGCCCGCCTTGTGCATCTCATACAGCGACCGGTGCAGCTTGGCGAGCAGTGCCGGTTCGTCGTTGACGTCGGGATCGGCGAGCTGAGCTTCCATCATGGCGGTGGCTTCGTCGAAACAGCCGTCAGCCCTCACCATCTCGGCGAGCTGGGCATCGATGTCGACCTCAAGGCTGCGGTAGCCATGCACCTTGGCCAGCACCTTGCCCTGCCGACCTTGCTCGCGAGCCTCGTCGTACCGCCCGAGCCCGATCAAAAGGCTCACGAGGTTGGTTCGCGCAATCGCCTCCTGAAACGGGTTTTCCTGCTCCTGCGCCAGGCCAACCGCCTCACGCATGAGAACCAATCCGTCCTTGAAGGGTTGCGACGCGTCTTCGTTGCGGGAAAGCCTGGCCCGAGCGATGGTCAGATAGGTGTCGCCGAGGTTGTTCAGGGCCGTGAAACTTGTCTCCGGGTCGTGCAGCGCTTCGGCGAGTGCCAGAGCCTGCTTGCCCAGTTCTACCGAACGCACGGCATCGCCCATTGCCCCGTGCACCAGCGACGAGCGGCTCAGCGCCCAGAATTCTGCCGTCGGGTTGGCGCACGCGCGTGCCGCCTCGATCGCGCCGAGAACGTGGTGGAGCGCTGCCTCATTCAGTGCGGTGTCGGAGAACGCCAGCGCGAGCGTGCAGTGCACGTTCGACTGGGCCAACAGATCGCCACTTGCCGTGAAGTATTCCAACGCAAGAAGGCCCTGCTTGACCGACGCCTGATAGTCACCCAGCCGCAGTCGGTGCAACGTGAGCAGCTCGCGGGCAATTGCCTGTTGCCAGGGAGTCGCTTCGGGGCGGGCCAGCGCCTCTTCGGCCTGATCCGCGCCGGGACAATGTTCCCCCTGCGAGCTTGCTCGTTTACTGTTCGAGAGGAGGTCGTCGACGCTCATCGAAAGTTCCCCTGCGACAGCAGTGTCAGTAAGGATCATGGTGTAGCCCCCAGCGGTTTGCGGCTCATGAGGAACCGGGTAACGGCCCGCACGAACGTGAACCGCCACTGAGCCAATTCTGCTCATGGGTCAAGTTAAGCATGAAGCAAACCGGATGTGTGCCCCCTAACCCACCCAGTACGGGGCAGTGGCCGGTACTTTCGCGGCGGGCTGCCCCTTTCCAGGTTCTGCTCCGTCCGGTTTTAGAAGGTGATCAGCCAGAACACATCGCCCGCCTGAGCCGACTGTCACCAACGTCACGATCAGGTACACCGAGCGCGTCGTCTTTTGCTGCTGGATGCAACACCGAAGGTCGGGGCGTGCCCGAGCGGTGGTGACGGCTCCGGTTCTCACGAACTGCAGGGTCACACCCGCACGAGAGCACCGCGCGAGTTTCCAGACGCGGAACAAGAACGCCACCCGCGTCAGCCAATCACCGTGCCCGAGGCGCCAGGGTGACCGTTGCCACATTCTCCACCAGCGGATGCCGGTCATCGCCGTGGAGTACAACACCCTTCTCCCACCAAAGTTTTAGCCCGGCGGGGGTATCTTCAAGGCTCGCCAGACAGTTGTCAAACCAGGGCCCCTTGATGCCCGCCCAGCGGAACGGCGGCGACGCAACCCCGGCGGCGCGGGCCAGCAGCGCGCTCACTCGCGTGGCTATTCCGAAGGCGAGCACGGCGGAGAACGATCGCATTGCCACGGGGAGTGGATTGCGGATCGGCGAGCAGACGGCTTGCACGATGCGGCTACCCGTCGTTCGTTCCACCTCGGAGACGGTCGAGTAGTGCACGTCACCCGACAAAAAAGTCACCGTCTGCGGAATCGTCCCCCGTTGGCCGTCGGCGACCTCTGTGGCCATCCGCGCCAAATCCTGGAAGCTCCGCTGGAAGGCACCCCAATGCTCCAGATCGACCAACTGGCGCAGCCATTCGCCGACGCGCGCGGCTGGCTTGCCCCAGGCGCCTTCGGACACGGCCTCGTCCCACGATTCCAGGTGGTGGAGCCCGGGCGGCAGCAGAAACGGCAGGGAGGTACCGATCAGCAGGTGCCGAAATCCGCCGCGCATCCGCTCGTCTAGCCAGTCGGTCTCTGCGTCGTCCAGCAATGATCGCCGAGCGGGCTCCAATTCCCGGGCTGCGCGGGAGTCGACCACAATCAGCCGTACATCGTTGATGTCGCGGCAATAACTCCACCGGTAGCTGCTGGGTTCTTGATCACACCGTTCAGCAAACGCGTCGAGCCTGGAGCTGATGTCGAGTTCGGAAGCGCCGCCGTGGGATGCGATGTCGCGCCAAATTTCATCGGCAGCTCGTTCGGTGGGTGACATGTTGCCGAGATGCTGGTACACCCAGTACGAGGCCAACCCCGCCACAATGCGCCCCCGCCACCACGACGTTGCCGCCATCTGTCGTTTCCAACTCAGCGAGGTATTCCAGTCGTCACGAATGTCGTGGTCGTCGAAAATCATCGCGGTCGGCACCGTGGAGAGCAGCCAACGGTTGGCCTCGTCTGACCAGGCCAGGCGGTAGAGGTGTGCGTATTCTTCGAAGTCGGCCAGTTCCTTGCCGGGCGGCTCGCTGATGTCACGTCGAGCGCGAATGAACTCCTGCATCTTCTCCGTGGTCAAGTCTGCGTACACCTGATCGCCGAGAAAGAGGATCAGATCCGGACGCGGCACGTTGTTGCCAGGCGAGGCGAGGCGCAGGGCGCAGGCTCGGAGAGCGTCGACGCCGTGCGTGCGGTTGCCGTCTGCGTCATGTGGAACGCTGGTGCGGCAGGAACCAAACGACATGCGAAGTGGATGCCCGCTTCCGAGCGTCGCGATGACAGCCGCCGGAAAAGTGGAGTGCGCCATCGGCCACGCCAACGTCCCGTCGAACTCCACGGTGTACGGCAGCGTCATGTCGGGTTGCAGGCCGTCAACGTACACGAGCGCGTAGTGGTGTCCATGCACGGCGAAGGTGCGCGCCTGCCACGCTCGACCCGCGGCCGTCACGGCAACCTGACCGGCCTCCCGCGTCTCACACCAGATGCTCGCCGAGACGTCGTCGACGTACCGAATCATCGGGCCGAGAATCAGGGGCGAACTCGTCATGAGTAAGTTGTACCGCGTCAAACCGGCGACGGCTAGACATTTTTCGTCGGCAATCGGTATTGATGCTTCCCGCCGAGGTCGGTCGGCCGAAACTTTCTGCGTCCGGGGCACGCCGGCCGAGGTGCTCACCGACGAGGGAGCGCGCAGTCGTAGGGCGTCGACCAGGCTCGGCGGTACCGCCGGCGACGCGTCGGCGACCAAGTCGTGGTCCGCCGCCCGTAGACCGGTTCGGCACTGCTCCGGCGGCGAGTACGCTCGAATGGTGCTGTCCCGCGATTTGATTCGTCTGTACCCTGAGCTCTACCACGTGGCCGCTGACGGCAGTTGGCCTGCCATCGAGCGGCACGGACTGCTCAGCCCGACCGCGCTCGTGACCCGGTGGGGCGTCCAGCAGGGCGCCCCACAAGCGGCCATTCTGGGTAAGCGGCGAGGCGAGTCGCGTGTGCTGGAGCATGCGGAATTCGGTACCGCGGTCATCCGTCATCAAAAAGCCATTCACGAGCCGTCGCTCGACGACGCCCTCGAGGATATGACGCTCGCCGACTGGTACGCAGCCCTGAACGACCGCGTGTTCTTTCACCTGCAGCCGCGATTTCTGCGCGACCTGCTGAACGCCCGCTCCTATCGGAATGACGCCCACACCGTGATCACCCTGAGCACCAAAAGTCTGGTCGCCGCGCACGAGGACGAGATTGAGTTGAGCGCCATCAATTCCGGCTTCGCTCAGCGGCACGACAAAGAACTGCGCGGGCGCGACACCTTCGTATCAATCGAGGACTATCGACACCCGACCCGGTCACACGCGGTGACCAAGGGTCGCGATGTCGCCGAACTCGCTATTCCGCGCGCGGTGCGCGACCTGCGTGACCACGTCGTGCGTGTCGAACGGATGCGCGAGGGCACCGTTCTGGAGCGCCTCGCCTGATAACTCGGTGCGCGAGCTCTCGTGCAGGAGCCGGGCAGTCAGCGGGCGGCCAGAAACTCCACGGCGGAGACGATGAGGGGCGAGGTCGCGATGGCGAGCACGGTCGCGCCCGCCGCGGCGGCAAGAACCGTGAACGTGGTGCGCCGGGTGCGGGCGGCCGCTACCTGCTGTTCAAGTGCGGTGAACCGGGCGTGCAGGTGAGCCGGTGCGAGCGGCTGGCTCGCGGCCCGCCACGTGGCCGGGTCATCGATGACCGCGGTGAGCGCGGCCTGCTGCTGCTTGGTGAACACCGGGGGGCGCGCGACAAGCCACCGGCGCAGGCGCGGTGCGTCGATCACCGTCACGGTATCCGGTTTGCGGGCGAGCAGAATTTTGTGCGGATTGACCAGCACAATCATGGCTTGAACGACGGTTGCTGCCGGCATCTCCGCGGCCAGCAGGGCGGTGATCTGGGCCGATTCGAACCGGGGGTCTCGCAGGTACGGCATGGCGTGTTCGCCGATCGGAATCGAGCGCGGTGATCCGGTCAAGTCCCGATCCCAGTGGGTCTTCGAGTTGATTGAGAAGATTCCACCCGGACCCACCACGAGGTGATCGACCCAGAATGCCGTATTGCGAATGGGCAGGGAGTGATAGACGCTGTAGCCGTCGGGAAGCCGGGCGAGAATATCGCCGACAACGATCTCGGCCTGCGCGGCGCGCAGCCACCCCAGCTCGTTCGCGTCGAGCGGCGAGGCGCCCAGGGTGCGTGCGAGCCGTGACTGCGGCGGCCGATCGCCGTGCTGGCGGAGCAGTTCCTCGACGACGGATTGACCGGCGAACCGGCCCGGAGCGGTGAGTGCACCGGGCACCACTATACGAGCAGGCTCGCTAGCACGAGGATGCATTCCAGCTCCGACACTTATTATGGCCACGTTCACTTACCTCACCACGGGTTCGCACCCCGTACTATCGTGGCACCGCCACCTGCCGATTGCGTGTTAACAATCGGCCGCGTCGCAGCATTGGTTAGTAACTCTGAAGTAATGCTCATTCGTGCTCTGAAGGCGACGCACGAGGCTGGCACGAAGCATCCGCTGTCAATTTAGAGGGACGACCCCGGCCGGTGCCTCCCCCGCTAAGTAGGGCAACGTCAGCTAGCCTGAAATCCACCCCACCGATTGGATCCGCACGTGAAACACCTGACCTTCAACGTTTGCGCGATCGCGGGACTCGGTTTCAGCGGCTTAGCCGTGCTTCTCCTGCTGGCCAATCTTGTCTCGGGCAACCAGTTCGTCGACGCGATCCTGCCTGCGGCCGTTGTCTCCCTCGTGGTCGGCGGCGCATTCTCTGTGCGCGCCCGCCTGCTTTCGGCCAAGGGGAACGGTCCGGCCAAGCGCTGACTCCTAGTGTCTGGGCTGCTCCGCGCTACCGGGTTGCGGCACGATCGACGGCCGGATGCCCCAGGTCAGCGGGTTGTCGACCACGGCGGCGAGTTCCATGCGTTCGATCGGGCGCAGCACCCGCGGGCGCGCGGCCAGCCAGTCGCCGAGTGTGGCCGCCCCGAGCACCGGCACGGTCCGGCCCGACACCGACCGGCCGGTCACCCGTAGTCGACGAGCGCCGAGCACGACGAGCGCCGGCTGCACCGCGGTTCGCAGCGGCAGCCGCTGGCGCAGCCGCGTCGTAAGGCGGCGCGCGGTGGCTTCGGCGGCCGCGAGCTCCGACGAGCGTTTCCCGGCGACGAGCACCGTGCGTCGGTGAACCCAGGCGATCCGGCCGTCGTAGAGCTGCGCGTGCAGCGCGAAGACGCCGCCGGGGCCCACCAGGAGACGCACCACGCTCGCGTCGTCACCGCCGAGCACGGGCAGTGTGAAGGCGGCCCAGTGTTCCGGCAGCGTAACGAGCAGCGTGTCCACGGCGGACTCACAGCGCGCGCGGGCCACCGCGAGGTCGGTCGGCGTGGCGGTAGCTGGTCGCGACCCACGGCCGAGCAGCCAGGCTGGTCCTGTCGATGATCGAGGCGCTCCGGTACGATTCGATTCGGGCAATTCCGGAGACGTCGTCAGACGCCGCCGCGTGGAGAGTATGTGCGTCATCAGTGCTCCTCGCCGGGTTCTATATCCTGCCAGTGCCACCCCCGCTGCAAGACCCCCAGAATGGGTTACTTTTTACCAGGCGGATGCCGTGCCTCGGCTCCGCGGTTTGAGGCGCCCGGGTTGCGCAACGTATATTCATAGGGTCGTTCGTGTGCGGCCAGAAGGAGCCCCATGACCGTTCGCCGCCCGACCCGATCATTTCTGGTGGTGGGGTTGATTGCGGGCGCGCTCGCGGTGATTTTGGTGGGAACGGCGGTAGCGGAAGCATCCGTTTCGCCTGATCGGGCCGACACGGTAGGCAGTCCAACGCCCATACCGTCACCCGCCGTCAGTGCAGCCCCCGAGGCTTCGGCCGACACCGCGGCCCTCGCCGTGCTCGCGACCCTGCCGGTGAAGGGGCGGGCACCGAAGACCGGTTACGACCGCGAGGGAAGCTTCGGGTCGGCCTGGCAAGACGTCGACCAGAACGGCTGCGACACCCGCAACGATATTCTGGCCCGCGACCTGACCGTGCTCGTGGTCGACGGCAGCTGCGAGGTGCAGAGCGGCACCCTGATGGGACTGTACACCGGCCTGACCATCAATTTCGTGCGCGGGCAGGCGACCTCGTCGCTCGTGCAGATCGACCACGTAGTCGCCCTGTCGAACGCCTGGCAAACCGGCGCGCAGCAACTGTCGCAGGAGCAGCGGGTGGCGTTGGCCAATGATCCGCTCAACCTGCTCGCCGTCGACGGCGTGACCAACTCCCGGAAGGGCGATGGCGACACGGCCACCTGGTTGCCGCCGCTGAAAAGTTACCGGTGCGCCTACGTGGCACGGCAGGTCTCGGTGAAAGCGACCTATGCGCTGTGGGTGACTCCGGCCGAGCATGATGCGATGACGCGAATACTGTCGGGCTGCCCCAACGAACTCGCGACCATCGGTACCCAACCGGTCGTCGCGCCCGAAGTCGTGCCCAAGGCAGCGCCGGTTGCCGATACCCCGAACGACGTCTATTTTCAGAACTGCACCGCCGCCCGCGAGGCCGGAGCGGCTCCCGTGCACGCTGGAGATCCCGGCTATGGACGCCACCTCGACCGCGACGGCGACGGAACCGGCTGCGAGTAGGGCGTGGGCCCGGGCAATCGACAGGCCGAGGCCGGAACCGCCGAGAGGCTCTCCCCCTCTACGTGACGACAGCGCCCGGCACGGTGTCGGCGTGCTTGGGGGCTCCCGGTCCCCGGTCTGAGCCGGGAGTGGGGTCGGCCCGGTCGATCAACCGCTGTTGCAGGTCAGCCCGTACCTGCCCGCTGGGCACGAGGTTGATCAGAACACCGTCCGCCGCCAGCACAATCGTCGGCATCGCCAGAACTGCGCCGCGGCGCGTGGACGGCATCCGCTTGCCACGGCCAGCGACGAACCGGCGAGCGGTGACGAACTTGTCAGCCGGTGAGGCGGTAGCCGATGCCGCGCACGGTGTGAGGTCAGCGTTCGACCAAAATTCCATCTTCGTCGCAGTAGACGGTACGACCCGGAGTGAAGGTGACGCCGGCGATCTCGACGACGGCATCCGCTACCCCGGAACCGGTCTTGGAACTCTTGCGGGGGTTGCTGCCGAGGGCTTTCACCCCGAGGTCGAGGACGCCGATGGCCACTCGGTCGCGCACCGCGCCGTTGATGATCGCGCCCGACCAGCCGTTTTCGACAGCGAGGTCGGCGATCATGTCGCCCATGAGCGCCGCGTTGAGCGAGCCACCGCCGTCGATGACGAGCACGGCGCCGTGGCCGGGCGTGGACAGGATCGATTTGAGCAGGGCGTTGTCTTCGAAGCAGGTGACCGTGCGGATCGGGCCGCTGAAGCGGGCTCGCCCACCGATCGTCTGAAACTGCAATGGTACGGATTGCAGCTCGTCGCCACGCTCGTCGTATAAATCGGCGGTCAATACGGTCATTGTTCCTCCAGAGTTCCGGTGCTTCCAGAGTAGGCCCCGGCCAGGCAGCCCTGAACTCTATGTATATGACGCTGGCGAGGAACGCCTTCGTGCGCGGGTTCTACGGATTGTCCAGCACACTGGCCGGCTGGCCGTTTTCCACGACGACGCCGGCATCCATAAAAGGAAGATTCCCCTGACCACTTCGACGCCGCCGAAGCTCGTGCCACCGTGCGGGCACTGAACAGTGCTGCAACGGCGAAGGCCGTCGGTGCAGCGCTCGTCGCGGCGACCGTTACGCGTGTGGTGTCGGTCACCGGGCATCCGCTCTCAGGGTGGCAGGTGACGGTTGCGAGGCCGGACGCAGTGCCGCCCCTCACGCGGGCGAGCGGAGACGGCGGCAGCGCGCGGGCGTTGCCGCGGCCGTGGTGGCGTTCCAGGTACTGCTGCGGAATGATCACCCGCATGGCCTGCGGCAAGACGACCCTGAAGAGGGTGAAGGTGGCGTTCAGGCCTGCGTCACATGCAGGGTCATGGCCGTCTCCTCTGGTTGGGGAAAGGCCTGGTTGGGGAAAGGCTAGAAACGGATGCTGTCGGTGCGGGCGGTCACGCTGGCCAACACGTCGCGCAGCACCTCCACGCCGATGCCGGGGCCGGTCGGCACCCGCAGGTGCCCGTTCTCGAGCTCGAACGGTGCGGTGAGATCCTGCGCGAAATACCGGTTGGAGGCTGAGGTATCGCCCGGCAGTACGAAGTTCGGCAGCGCGGCGAGGGCCACGTTGGCCGCCCGGCCGATGCCGGTTTCGAGCATGCCGCCGCACCAGACTGGCACGCCGTGGGCCGCGGCGACATCGTGGATGCGACGCGCCTCGAGGTAGCCGCCGACCCGGGCCGGCTTCACGTTGATAATGCTGCAGGCGCCGAGGGTGATCGCCGTTGCGGCGTCGCGGGCCGATTCGATCGACTCGTCGAGACAGATCGGCGTGGTGATGAGCTTGGCCAGGTTGGCGTGGCCGAGCATGTCATCCTCCTTCATCGGCTGTTCCATCAGCAGCAGGTCGAAGGGGTCGAGCAGGGCGAGGTGACGGGCATCGGCGAGGGTGTACGCGGTATTGGCGTCTACCTGCAGCAGAACGTCGGGGCCGAAACGTTCACGCACCGCCCGCACCGGCGCGAGGTCCCAGCCGGGTTCGATTTTCAGCTTGATGCGCAGGTAGCCCTCGGCAAGGTAGCCAGCGACGGCGTCGAGCAATTCGGGGATCGAGTCCATGATGCCAACCGAGACGCCGGCCGGCACGGTGTCGCGCACCGCGCCGAGGTGGTTGCCGAAAGAGACACCGGTGGTTGTGAGTTGCGCATCGAGAATGGCCGTTTCAAGTACGGCCTTGCTCATCATGTGCCCCTTCACCGGTTCGAGCGCGGTGGCCACGAGTTCGGCGCTGAGCCGGTCGCCGAGCGCCTGCAGCCGAGGCACGAGGTGGTCGCGAATGACCAGATCGCTCGCGTCGAGAAATTCGGAGCTGTAGAGGGGATGGGCGTCGGCAGCACACTCGGCCCAGCCCTCGGCATCCGATGTGATGACGCGCACCACGGTCACCTCCCGCTCGGTCGACGTGCCGAACGAGGTGCGGAACGGCCGCACCAACGGCATGTGCACGCGGCGTAGTTCGATGGTCTCGATTTTCACGCTGTTCCTCCTGGTTCGAGTCGGTACCAGCCGTCACGGCTGACCCCGCGGGCTATATGCCCCGAAGCGAATACGTCGGTGAGGATGGAGCGGATGCTCCGCCGCCACTCGGCCGCGAGCTGCGGGTTCTTCGCGCGCAGCGCCACAATGTCAGTGGGGACCCGGCACCACCGGGCGCCGCCCACCGCGATGAGCACGGGGTCTCCGTCGGGGCCGAGTCGGAGCACATCGTTGGCTCCGAAGTCGGGGCGCCGGGCCGCAAGCGGGCGGTCTTCACTGCAGGCGGCCGACTCGTCGCTCGTGAGGGGCCAGACGGCGACCAGACGGTCGCTTTCGTCGTTGGCGTTCATCCCGCCCTGCATGGGGCCGTAGAAATCGACGGCGTACTCGCTCGTGTAGGCGCCCAGTTTGGTGAGGTTGAAGCGGGCGTTGCGGCTGACCAGGGGATCGAAGGTCCAGGTCATTTCGGTCAGGTCGCGAGCCAGCCCCCAGGCCCGCTGGTGCTGTTTGAGGGCGAAGCCCACGCCACGGTCGCTGATGCCGGGTAGAACCCCGGCGATCAGGGAGTACATCGACGGCGCCTGCCTGGCGGGGGACCGCGGGGTGACGATCGCCGCGGCAGCGCCGACGAGGCGGCCGGCCCGGTCTCGGGCCGCGGTAACGTTGCAGCCGGCGTGGCTGATGCTGCGCAGCAGTTCGGAGGAGATGGCGCTCTCGCCCGGCGGCAGCAGCCAGATCGTATTGAACAAGGTTTCGATCTCGAGAAAACCAGCGAGGCTGCCCTCGTCGCGCACTCGAACGTCGGCCGATTCAGACGCAATCCGAGCCGCAGTCTGGGCCTGCTCCGTCAGAGCGGTGAAGGACGGTTTCTGGAACATCTGCCCAGTATGGTCGAGTCGCGGACGGTGATCTTTAGCGCCCAGCATGAAAAAATGGTCGGTTTGTGGTCGCGCAGCACAATACGGGTTGGCTACGGTGCACGAATGACCCCTTTGGGCCTGTTCGTCGGTGACCGTTCCCGCTGGCTAATCCGATTGTCGCGAGGGTCGGCGGCGCGACCGCGTCGAAGACGTGCAGACCGGGGTGCTGGCCTATTCGACGCTGCCGGACCAGCCGATCGATGACACTCGGCGCGATGGCATTCTCGGCCGGCAGGTGCCCGAGCCGGCTGGTCGACGCCACCGGAACGCTCGCGCGGTCAGCGCGTTCGGTGCACACTAGCCAGGTGATTCGTAAACGAGTGCTCGCGCGAGGCGAGGTGCAGGGCGTCGGATTTCGGTACCACGCAAAGGCCGAGGCGCTGCGCCTCGGGCTGGTCGGGTATGCCCGCAACCGGTCGGACGGATCGGTGGAACTCGAGATCGAGGGGCGGGAGGCATCCGTTTCGCGCATGCTGGCCTGGTTGCAGGTCGGCCCGCGCTATGCCGTTGTGACCGCGCTCGAGGTGAGCGATATCGCTGCAACGGGCGAACGGGAGTTTCAGATCACCGGCTGAGGTCGGGGGCCGCCCAGCGCTGGCGTAGCGTTGTCCTATGACCGCGCGCACGAGTCCCGCCGGGGGATGGGAATGACAGCGCGCACCGCGTTCGGTTTGGCGCGCCTCGGACTGGCAGCGGGCGGGCTCGTCGCCCTGATCGGCTATTTTCGGTACACCCTCGGTGTGACCACGTTTGCGATTACCAATTTTTTCAGCTATTTCACGGTGCAGAGCGCCATTGCGTCGGTTTTCGTCTTCGTGACGGCCGCCGTGGTCGCGTTACGACGGCCCACCGACCCGGCCTGGCTCGACATGTTGCGGGCCATGGTCACGACCTACATTCTGGTCTCTGGCGTCGTCTACGGCATCATCGTCTGGCAATCGTCGGGGGCGAACTACTCGATCGAGGTGCCGTGGTCGAGCCAGCTACTGCACTTCGTGATTCCGCTCTGCGCCCTCATCGACTGGATCGTGGACCCGTTCAAGGCCCGCCTACCCTGGAAATATCTCGGCTGGGCCATCGTGTTCCCCGTGTTCTGGCTGGTCTTCACGCTCCTTCGCGGACCGATCGTGGGATGGTACCCGTACTTCTTTCTCGACGCCCGCCAGGTGAGCGGCCCCGGTGAGACCGTGTTCTATTGCCTGATCACTGTGGGAATCATCACCGGCATTGCTTCGCTGCTCACCTGGCTCACCCGGATCAGGCGGATGCCGCGCCACCTGCTTGCGCCTTGGCGCGCCTGAGCTACTGTTTGGGCTCCGCGAGGAACGGTTCGAGCGCGGTGAGCGCGGCCGCGAGAAAAGCTTCGTCGTCGAGTTCGGACAGCCGGGTTGCGTTTTCGGCGGCGACCATGCCCAAGAGGACGGGTTCGCCGGTGAGCGGCATCATGTTGACCCAGACCGGAAAGTCGGCGTCTTCGCCGACGATGGTCCAGAGGCGGGCCGCGGTATCCCAGAACGGCACGTCGAAGCGCAGCCAGATTTTGTCGACCAGGCCCATGCCGAGGGCGGCGATGGCACCGCGGTGGGCGAACGGCAGCGCGGGCGAAAACTCGATCGCCGCGTTCTTCAGCACACCAAGCGGCACCGTCACGATGACGCGATCGGCCGACAGCGACTCGCCGGTGCCGAGTCGCAGGCTCACACCGCGGTCGTCGTGGGCAACACGGTTGACCACGCTCGAGAGCAGCAGCTCGAGGCCCTCCGCGTCACTGGTCAGCAGCGTTGCATAGCCGCCGACCACGATCTGGTCGTCGTCGGCGCTCGCGATGTCGGTCGTGTACCAGGCCGATTGCTGGCTCGGGGTGGCCCCGGTTTCGATCTTTAGCTTCGTGGCGATTTCGTACTCGAGCCAGTCGGCATCCGAGAGGCCGTCGGCGTTCGGGGTTTTCGAGAGGTTGGCTTCGCCCGAGTCGATCAGCGCACGTTCGACCGAGACGTCCTGCTGCTGGTCGGCAGCCCAGTCGAGGGCACCTGCGACGACCTGCGCGCCGAGCGGGGACACCGTGACGACGGCACCGGCTCGGGTGCGCACCTCGGGGGTACGCACGAACGGCAACAGCGTCACCCCGAGAGCGGTCAGCTCGTCGTCCAGAGCAGTGACGGAGCTACGGTGCACGAACGAGGGGCCGCGTTCGATCGGAAAGGGCCAGTCGCCATTGACCGTGTCGATGCGTCCGCCGATGCGGTCGCGGGCCTCGATGACGAGCACGCTGAAGCCGGCGTCGACGAGTTCGCGCGCGGCGGTGATGCCGGCGATTCCGGCGCCGACGATCGTGATGCGCTCGCCGGGAGCCGCGACATCCCGCACCTGGCTGGCCGCGAGAAGGCCCGAAGCTCGGGCGCCCTGAACGGTGCCTGGCTCATCGACCGCGGTCGCTTCGCCGGCGAAAAATACGCGGGCGTCGACGGCCTGGCCGAGGGCCGCTCGGTGCTCGGGCGTGGCGCCGACGGCGGCGTAGCTGAAGGATCCGCGGGAGAAAGCGTCAGCCGACCAGTTGGTGCGGGAGACCGTCACTGGTTGGGGCACCAGCGACGGTGTGAGAGTGGTGGGTGAAGCGGATGTCGTCGGCACCGGCGCCGGCGTCACGCAGGCCGCGAGGGCCAACACGGAAAAACCCGACGCCGTGCCGAGCAGAAAAGTGCGCCGCTTCACGATTGGCCTGGTTCAGAACGGCGGATCTCGGGTCTGCGCCCGCAGTGGTTCAATCCGGCGCCAGTCATGAGACCAAACTACCGCAGACCGCCCCGAAGCCTCGGGCTGAGACGACGACGTTACCGATTTGAGTTGTCATTGCCGCCCCGCGGGCAGCTGGGGGCTGGTTCAGGAGATTCGTGTCAGCGTCCGCCGGCACCGCGTCGACCCAACAGGCCACGGCTCAGGACGGGCGGCGTTCCTCGGCCACGGAGTTTCCGCCGTCGACGACGATCACCTGCCCGGTGACGTAGGCGGCCCCCGGCGAGGCGAGAAACGCGATGACGGATGCGACCTCCCCCGGCGTCCCGCTGCGTGCGGCCGGAACAAGGGCACCTTCCAGAGCTTCGCTCGTGAGCTGGGAGCCGGTCGCGATCCAGCCCGGGGCGACGACGTTCGACGTGATGCCGGCTGCTGCCTCGTCGACGGCGAGGGCACGGGCCAGCCCAACCAGCCCGGCCTTGGCCGCGGAGTAGGCGATATCGCCGCGGCTCGCCATGATCGTTCCGCTGACGCTCGACACCGTCACGATGCGGCCCCAGCCGGCCGCGCGCATGAAACCGATCACGGTGCGCGTGGCGTGAAACGCCGTGGACAGGTTGATAGCGAGGCCGTGATCCCACTCGGCGGGGCTGGTCAGAATGTCGCCGTGGCCCATCTCGGCGTCCCCGACCGCGACCATACCGGCGTTGTTCACGAGGATCGTTGGTTGGTGCCCGCTCGCAGCGAGCGCCGCCTCCAGCCCTGCGGCACCCGCGACCGAGTCGAGGGTGCAGACGATTCCGATGGCATCGAGGCCGTCTGCGGCCAGCTCCTGCGCGCGGTCGTGCACCCGCGCCGTGGTGCCGGTGAGGATCACCCGAGCGCCGAGTTCGCCGAGCATCCGTGCTGCTGCGAAGCCGATACCGGCGGCGCTGCCCGCCCCGGTGACGAGCGCCGTACGCCCACCGAGGTCGAGGGCGGCCGGGAGCGCGTGGGCAAGAGTCATTGCGTCAGGTTAGCGCCCCGCGCCCGAGCCGGTGGTGCTGGGCGGCGACACTGTCAGGAAGCCGTCGGCCAGCAGCTCGCGTACCCTCGGCAGCAGTTCGCCGCTCAGCAAGGCCTCGTCGGCGTCGAGTAACTGGGCGAGAGCTCCGATGATGGCGCCGACGGCGAGGTCGCCGTCGCAGGCGCCGACCAGCCCGGCCAGAGCGGTGTCGAGCGAAACCGAACGGCCGAATCCGCTGCCCTGATGCAGGGTCATGAGTGTCGGATCCTGCTGACCTGGCCAGTAGTGGCGTTCTTCGGTGACGTCAGAGGCCACGGTGAGATTCGTTTGCAACAGGCGCGCGTCATCCGTTTGTGCCTGCCAGTCGTGCGCCGCGAGGCACTCGGCGAGGTGCGCGCCGAGCCCAGCCGGGTTGTGACCGAGGGCGTCGGGCAACCGTTCGAGGCGGCGCAGGGTGGGTTCGGTGGCGGACGCCACGCTCAGAGTTTCGTCGGGCATTCCTCGGGGCTCTGCGTCTGTCGGCAGCCGCAGCAGCAGGTAGCCGAACCCGACCCGGCGTACACCGCGCGTCTCGAAGTCGTTCAGCCAGGCGTTGTACAGCCGGTCGAAGTCGGGGCCGGGGCGGGTGCCGCCGTCGCGAATCCAGGTCTCGGCATACTCACCCGGTGACTGTACCTCACGTTCAATGATCCATGCGTCGAGCGCTGCACGAGCCGTCGCAGATTCTCCGGCTTCCGGCGTGAGCCAGTGCTCGAGCCGCTCGAAGGCATCCGTTTCGTCGTGGTATTCCCAGTTGCCGAGCAACTGGACGACGCCGCCGGGAGTGAGATGATCAGCAGCCCCGCGCACAACGGCCTCGACCAGGGCGTCGCCGACCATCCCTCCGTCGCGATACTCGTAGCTCGGCACCCCCTCGGCCCGCGGCGTGATCACGAACGGCGGATTCGAAATGATGTGGTCGAACCGCTCCCCGAACACCGGCTCGAACAGGCTACCGAACCGAAATTCGATGTTGTAGATGTCGTTCAGCTCGGCGTTCAGCGCCGCGAGTTCGAGCGCACGCACCGAGATGTCGGTCGCGACGACGCACTCGGCGTGCCGAGAGGCGTGCATGGCCTGAATTCCGCATCCCGTGCCGATGTCGAGCGCGCGCTCCACCGGGGTCGGCATCATGAGTGCGCTGAGGGTGCGCGAGGCGCCGCCGATGCCGAGAACGTGTGTTTCGCCGAGCGGATGCCCCAGCGCCAACTCCCCCAGGTCGCTCACGATCCACCAGCTGCCAGCCCCGTGGGCGTCGATGAAGCTGTACGGGCGCAGGTCGACGAGCGGGCACAGGAGCGCATCCGGTGCGGTCACGCCTCTTGCGCCGGCACGTTCGACAGCGGGCGGTCGATCAATTCCATCGACCGCTCTGACGAGCCCGAGTTGCTCGGCTCCGGCCGCCCCAAGAGCCGGCAACGCGGCATCGAGGTCGGCGCGCGGCACCGCGTCCCCGAGCAGGAACAGCCGGGCAAGAGTCGCGGCGGGCTCGTTCCGGTCGAGCGTGGTGGCGAGCGCGGCGAGCGCCCGCCGGGCCGGAACCCGCTGATTGCGGCGGAGGGCGGCATCCGCTTCGATGCCCCACAAGCCGGTCAGGCCGGGAACCGAGAAGTGGGCGGCGGCAAGGTCGGTGCGCAGGCGGGAAATAAGAGTTGCAGAAGTCACCCGTCCATTCAACTCGATGCGCGGCCGACGCCCCATCACAGCCAGCGCATGGTGAATGCCCGGGCCACGAGCTCGTTGGCCGGTGGCAGCGTGAGCGAGCGCACGAGGGCGTTGCGAGCGCCAAGCCGCAGGCCGTGCGCCGGCCGGCCCATCTGCATGTTGAATGCTGCCTGCCGGACCGCACGGCGAGCGGCGTCGCGGCGGGTACGGTCGTAGTCGGCCAGCACGGATGCCGCCTCCCCCGGCGCCAGCAGCGCCCGCTGCAGCGCCGGCGCGAGTGCAACGGCGTCGAGCCAGCCGAGGTTCATGCCCTGCCCGCCGATCGGACTGATCTGGTGTGCCGCGTCGCCGACCAGCACGATGCGGCCGGCGGGCCGCGGCTGAGGCAGCGGCCCGGGGCGCCAATGCCCCGCGCGCGACGGCCCCTCCCCCAGCGGCTCCGAGTGCATCCGCCCCGCGAGCCTCTGCTGCACGGCGAACGCGCTGGCCGCTCCGAGCGGCTCGGCAACCCTCACTCCTGTTCGATGACGGATGAGCGCGGCCAGGTCGGCGCTGTCGGCATTCGCGGCCAGAAAATCGGTCATCGCCACCCAGCGGCGTCGGGCACCGGGCAGCGGAAACGACTCGACCACCCCGCCGCGCTCGAAATAGAGCACCGCACCGGTGTCGCTCGGTCCGGGGTCGGCGAAGTCACCCATGAGATAGGTTTCGTGACGGCCGAGCTGCCGCCAGGCAATGCCGGCCGCTTGGCGCACCCCACTGCGCGCACCGTCCGCGCCGATCACATAGCGGGCCTCGATCGGGCCAGAGTCGGTCGAGAGTTCGACGGCGTCGCCGCGGCACTGAACCCCGGTGACCGTTACGCCGCTGCGATACCGGTCGGGCCGCAACTGCTCGAACCGGCCGAGCAGCAGGGCCTCCGTCTCGTATTGCGGCAGGGCGACGACGAACGGATACCCCGGCGCAGCCCGCTCGAACGACATCTTCCCGAGCCTCCGGCCGTCGCAGCGCACCTCCCCCGCGGGAATCCGCACAGCCCGCTCGAGCACGGCGTCGGCGACACCGATACCGGCGAGGGCGCGCAGCAACGGCGGGTGGATACCGATCGCCCTCGAGCGGAGCGACGGCTGCTCCCGCTGCTCGAGCACCTCGACATCCAGTCCGCCTACGGCCAGCACGCAGGCAAGCATCGTGCCGACCGGACCCCCGCCGACGATAACGACGTCACGCATTCGGCGCGTCCCAGCTCAGTACGAGCCGGGACGGCAGGCCTCGCGATACCGTCCACCCGGCGGGAACCGCCGCCCGTAGCTCGACCGGCGTGTAGCTGCGGCGAATCGAGGTGAGGCCGTCGGGGCGAATATAGGAGTGCCGAAAGAACGGCCAGGTCGCCGCCGCGAACCCGAGATAGGCGATGTTGGAGCGTTCCAGGTCGGCGTGCAGCACCCGGCGACGGGCGAGATCCTCTGAATCCACGAGCAACCCTTTCAGTTCAGCAACGCTGAGGTGGTGCAGCACATGGTTCGAGACCACGAAATCGAAGCGCGCACCCTCAGCGACGAGGTCCGAGCTGAGCGCCCGCCGAAACGACAGCCCGGCAATTCGCGACTGGCTGGTCGCGAACAGGTGCGCGCGGGCATCCGGGTCGATGCCGGTCACCCTCAGCCGAAGACCGTCGCGTACCGCCCAGCGGGCCAGCGCCCGCGAGACGTCGCCGCCGCCCGAGCCGACGTCGAGCAGCGTCGCTTCGGTCGTGGTTGACAAGGCGGGGCGAATGCTGCGGCGATAGATCCTCCACCAGCCCGACACGACCGCGTTGACCACGCGAAAATCCTGGTAGGTGCGGTTGAGCATGGCCGGATCGCACAGCGGAGAATCCATGATCTCTGCTGCTCCGTGAGCCCGCACACGCAATGAGGGAAGGACCATTCAGCCCTCGATCACGGTCATCAGGCCGGATTCCACGGTGAGCCCCGGGCCGAACGCCATGGCGCAGACCCGTTCGCCATCGGCGGTGGCTGGGCCGTCGAGAATGGCCTTCATCACGAACAGAATCGTCGCGCTGCTCATGTTGCCGTTGGTGCGCAGCGTCTCCCTCGAGGGCACCAGTTGGTCCGCGCGCAGCTCGAGCTTCGCCTCGGTCTTGTCGAGAATGCTGCGGCCGCCGGGGTGGATCGCCCAGTGTTCGATTACCGAGCTGAGCGAGGCGGCGGGAGCGAGGGTGAGAACCGGGGCGAGGAGGGTCGCGACGGTACCGGCAGAGTATGCGGCGGAATCCGCTTCGCGAGGAGCGGCGAGCTGCCCGGTGATGGCCGCATCACGGGCGAACAGCGGGGCAAGGGCGCCCTCGATGTGTTCGTCGATGATGTGCGGCACGTAGGTGCTCAGAATCATTTCGAAGCCCTCATCGCCGATTTTCCAGGCCATGTCGCCCTCGCCGACCGGGGTGATGACCGTTTCGAACAGGTCGAGGCCGAGTGCTTTTTCGCCGGGCAGCGGCGGCCGGGCGCTGACGATGCCGGCGGCCGCGCCGTCGGAGAACAGTGAGGACGCCACGATCGTGTCGGGGTCGCTCGAGGTGCGCAGGTGTAGTGAGCAGAGTTCGGCACTGACCACGAGCACGACCGCGTTCGGGTCGGCTTCGACGAACTGCTTCGCGGTGCGGAGGGCCGGCATGGCGGCGTAGCAGCCCATGAATCCGAGGTGGTAACGCTGGGTGCTGGCTCGCAGGCCGAGCTCTCGCACGAGCATGTAGTCAGGGCCGGGGGCATAGAACCCGGTGCAGGAGACGGTGACGACGTGGGTCACGTCTTCCGGTCGGACGTCGGGGCAGGCGGCGAGCGCCCGGCGCCCCGCTTCGACAAAGAGTTTGGTGGCCTCCGTGATGTACAGCTCGTTGCGTACCCGGGTGCTCGGCACGAGCAGAAGCTGCTGCTTTGAATCGAAGAACTGCGGTTCGGTCTCATCGTTGTCGAGGGTGAGCTCGGCGATCACGGTATGCCGGGTCTCGATGCCCGACACGTTGAAACTCGTGCTGACCAGCCGTTGAGCCAGCCGGCTGAGTCCGGGCTGGGCGGCAAAGATGTCGCGCACCTGCTCTTGAATCAGAATCGTCGGGGGAACTAGGGTCTGGATCGCTCTCAGCGTGACGGCCATGAGTCAGTCTCGCACGCGACTTCGATTGAGTACACCCCAACTTTACGAATCTGGGGCAGCCGGGCGGACAGAATCTGGGGCAGCCGGGCGAACAGAATCTAGGGCAGCCGGGCGAACAGACGGGTTCCGCTGAGCGCCAGCAGCAGCCCGGCGGTGACGATGGCCGCGACACCGCCGAGGTAGGCGACGATCGTGCCGAGCGTTCCGACACTGTCAAACAGGCTGCTGTTCAGTACCAGAGTGGCGATGAAGGCCACGGCAGAGAGCCCGCCACAGCCGATCGACAGCCAACGAATGCCGCGAATAGTCGACTGACGCAGTCCAGTGAACGTCCGGCGCGGGGCTGCTGGTTGGGCGAGAGCCGCAGCATCCGCTCGCGGTACGACGCCCACGCGCGGCCAGGCCAGCACGGCTCCGGCGAGGCATCCCCACAGGGCGACCCAGAGCAGGGCGGCGATCACGTCGCTCGGTCGATGCCACTGGTTGGCGAGCGTCGCTACGCCGGCCAGCACGGCGAAGGCGGTTCCCCAGCCGGCGACCATCGGGCGCATCCGCGGGCTCGCGACCAGGAACACGACGAGAGCGGATGCCGCCGCCACAGTGGTATGCCCGGATGGGAATGAGTTTCCGGCGTAGCCCTGGACCGCCAGGTCAGGGCGGGCCAGAATTCCATATTTCAGCAGTTGAGCCGAGGCCGTCGCCGCTCCGCCAGCGACGAGCGCGACGATCAGGTTGCGCCAGTTGCGGCGCACGAGCGCGATGACCGCGGTCAGTACCACTCCAAACGCCACGGCGACATCCGGCACCGAGTCGAGCACTCGGCCGGTGAACGGTGTGATGCTCCGTCGGCCGAATTCGGCGCCGTCATAGGCGAGCTGGTCGGCCTCCTGGCCGGCGTGGCTGCGCACAAAGAACAGGTAGAGACCGATAAAGGCGACCGTGGTCAGCGCGGCTCCGGCGAGGTACCCGAGCGATCCCTGTCGGAGGGAGCTGAGACTTGACCGGTTGCGCACGGTCAAGCATGCCACAGCGTTTCTGGGAGGCACAGCGTTTCGGGGAGCTACTGCGATGCTGGGAGCCCGCACCTCGCCGCGACCAGGCGAGAGAGCTCCTTGCCCATTTACCCCAAGGGACGCACGATTGATGCGTGGCGTACACCCGTTGTTCAAGAACTTCTGATCGAATAGGCTCAATCATCGTGACGGCATGCCCGCAGAGCACGCCCGCGACAAACGAATGGACGCTCCGTGAGCATTCGAACGGCTGAGTACCCCCGGCCGGACCACTTCTTGTTACACCTGAGCGACACCCACCTGCTGGCGGGGGGTTCGAAGCTCTATGGCAGCGTCAACGGTGAAGCGCATCTGGCCGAACTCTTCGCCGAGGTTGAGGCCTCCGGCGCCCGCCCCCAAGCCATCGTCTTCACCGGCGATCTCGCCGACAAGGGTGAGCCGGGCGCCTACGAGCTCCTGCGCGAGATCGTCGAACCCGCGGCGGCCCGGCTCGGCGCCCGCGTCATCTGGGTGATGGGCAATCACGACAACCGTTCGGCGTTCCGCGCCGAACTGCTCGATCAACTGCCGAGCGAAGCTCCCGTTGACCGGTCGTACGACCTCAATGGTCTGCGTCTGATTACGCTCGACACCTCGGTGCCAGGCCACCACCACGGCGCGGTGTCCGACCAGCAGTTGCTCTGGCTCGCCGACGAATTGCGTGTGCCGGCACCGGACGGCACGATTCTGGCCATGCACCACCCACCGATCCCGAGCGTGCTCGACCTCGCCACCGCGGTGGAACTGCGCGATCAGGACCGTCTGGCCGCGGTCCTGAGCGGCACGGACGTGCGTAGCATCATCGCCGGACACCTGCACTACTCGTCAATGGCGGTGTTCGCCGGCATTCCTGTGTCGGTGTCGTCGGCGACCTGCTACACGCAGGACCTCAACGTTCCCGTCGGAGGGACCCTCGGTCGTGACGGCGCCCGCGCGTTCAACCTCGTGCACGTCTACCCGGGCACCGTGCTGCACTCCGTGGTGCCGCTCGGCCACTATCCGACGCTCGACTATGTCGATGCCGCCGAAAGCGCGCGTCGACTGCGCGCTTCCGGCGTCGAGATCAAGCCGTCGGAAACTCTGCCTGCATTGCGCGAGCCGCCAATGACCAGGCCGATCCCGGTTCTGCACTAGTTGCGACACTGGTCCGTTCCCACGGCGCCACGATCGGAAAGTACAGCTCCAAAAACTCGGTGACCGCACCGCGGCGCACCTCGGTCGAAATCTCCGGGTGACTGCCGTCGTTCAGGCAGAACATGTCCTGGTCGCGACGCTTGCGCAGGTGATTCATCTGCCGCAGGGCGATGCGCAGGGTCGTCTCGATGTATAGCGAGTGCGCCTGTGTCTGCGCGACCGCACGACCGGTCATCAAGGCGTAGTAGTGGTAGAGCGAATTGGTGACCGAGATGTCGGTCGCCGAACGAAAACGACTCGCCGCGGTGCGACTGAAGTCCTCGGGAAACTCCCGCTCCAGTTCCAGCAGCACGCTCCGACGCATCGGTGCCGGCGTGTGCTCCAGGTGCCGGGTGGTGACCTTGCCGAATCGACCGCGCAGCAGCGCCCGGTTCACGCGGGCGGCGTTCTCGAAACCGCTGCGGGTCGGGTCGTTCTCGCCGAGACCGATACGAGTGGATGCCTCCACAAACTTGGTCACTCCGCCCGGCGAGAAGAACAGCTCGGGACCGACAGGACGGCCGAAGAACATGTCGTCGTTGGAGTAGAGAAAATGCTCCGCCAGCCCGGGAATGTGGTGCAGCTGGCTTTCTACGGCGTGCGAATTGTGAATGGGCAGCACACTCGTGTCCACGAAGAAGTCTTCGCTGCGCATGATGGTCACGCGGGGGTGTTCGGCGAGCCACTCGGGCGCGGGCGAGTCGGTGGCGATGAAGATGCGTCGAATCCACGGGGCGAACATGTACACGCTGCGTAGCGCGTACTTGAGCTCGTCGATCTGCCGAAAACGGGCGTCGGAATCGTCGCCTTCGCCGACAACGTAGGCCTTCATACGCTTGGCACGTTCCCGCTGAAACTCGTCGCTCGAGCCGTCGACCCAGCTGAACACGAGATCGATGTCGAAGGAGACGTCGCTGGCCAGGTCATCAAACATGTTCTGCAGGGTCAGCCAGGTGCGCCCGTACAGGTCGATCGTGGTCTCGCGGGCTTCGGAGCGCGGCAGCCGGGTGCGCATGAGGGCATTTTCGACCGGGGCGATGATTTCGTCTTCGCCGAACCGCCACAGCTCAAATTGGAACGCGGTCTGGGCGCCGTAGCGCAGGCGACCGATCGGTTCGATGCGCGGCCGGTAGACCCGAAAAACGGAAGACTTGCGCAGCGCCGTGAGCGCGCCGTCGGCGAGCAGAAACGGCTGGCTCACGTTGCCGTCCAAGGGCTTGGCGTAGAAGGGCTCGTTGGCGAACGCCGTGGCGAGAACCTTGGTTATTTCCTTGCGCCGTTTGCGGTCCACGGCGATGACTGGACGGTTGTGGTCGCCGCGCACGAGCACAAAGTCGACGCCGGCGTTGGTGAGGGCGTCGTACACTGCGACGAGGTCTTTCACCATGGACTCGTGCGGCGTGTAGTGACCATTGATGAGGGCAATCTCGCCCTTCCGCACGACAAGGTCGTCGCGGTCAAACCGGCGGGTGCGGGCATCCGGTGTGATCAACACCAACTCGGGCTCACCGCTGAGCGACAGGGTCGGGATCAAACCGGTGTTGGTCGGGGGTTCCGGCTCGCTCGAGTCGTAACCCACAGAGTCGGGGCGAAAGGCGTCGGTGCCAAAGATATCGCCACCGAACGTATCGGAGTGACCCCGGTCGGAAACATCCGCTTGTGCGTCCGGAATATCGCGTGTCGCCATGGTCCTCCTTGAAAAAGTGGAGCACTCAATCGCGGGCCGGCCAGGGCTGAACCCGAGGAGTGCGGCCGACTGCGTCGGCGTGGATGCTTCAGTGTGTTTCGCAGCGACGATCTTGTCGAGAAGTGACGAAGTTCTCAATGGGCGACTGGCGTTCGGTGAAACGCCGTGGGCGCTCGTAGTCAGTCTACGTCCCGATGTCGGTAATTTGCTGCGCCCACTGATCGACCGGTCGGCGCCGGCGAAACGAATGCTGCGGCATCCGTTTCTCGGCCCGATTGTTGCTGTTCAGCGGCAATCTCGCTCAAGAACGCAGCGGCGACAGTTCTGCCGGGTCGGTGATCGGCAATCGGCAGACGAAGTCACGGCAGAGGTAGGCCGTGGGCTGGCCGCTCGGTGCGGTGCGTGCCGCGAACAGGTCGAATCCGGCGGCGGCGAACGCCCCGGCCTGGGATTCTGAAACGGATGCGACGACTCCCGCCGGGTGGCGTCGGGCCAGGTCCTGCAGGGTGACGGGGTACGCGGTGGCGACCGGTGGGGTTGACGGGCCGGGCCGGTCGGGCGAGACGATCACGAGCTGCTCGATCGGGCCCCCCAGCTCATCGAACAGGCGCAGGGCAGCGCCAAACGCGAGCGGACGGTCGGGCGCGAGGGCGGAGACCGGACCGAGGCCGGCCTGCGCCGCCCGCCGATAACGGTCGTCGCCGGTGAGGAAGTGCAGCAACAGGGCAGCGTCGGCCGTGGCGGACAGTCCGGACGGATAGGCGCCCTCGGAGGGGTCGACGGCGCTGACCAGGCCCTGCGCGGTGAGCACCGGATCTGCGCCGTGCGGCGGGCGGAAGGCGGGTGCCGCGGTCGTGGCGGCGGATAGAGCCGGGCCGGCGACGTCACCCCGGGGCGTTGCCGCCGGCACGAGGGTCGGCGCGACGGGCCGGTCGGTGGTGCCCGACAGTGTGCTCTCGAGCAGGTGACGAGCCTGGATGGCGTAGGTCACGTCGCCGGTGACGAGTGCGAGTTCGAGGAGACCCCGTGAGTACATGCCATAGTCCTCCAGCGTGGCTTTCGCGTTGGAGGTGCGGCCGCCGGAGGCAGGTCCGTCAACCGACGCGCGGACGAGGGTGCCGTCGGCGCGCTCGTGGTGCTCGCGCAGATAGTTTGCTGCGCGGCGGGCGGCGTCAACGAGGTGGGGCTGGTTGAAGGCGAAGCCGGCTCGGGCGAGAGCCTGGATCGCGAGACCGTTCCAGCCGGTCAGCACCTTCTCGTCGAGAGCCGGCGGGGCCTGCCGGAGGCGGTCGTTCTGTTCGAGTGCGTAGTAGCCGCCCTCGACTCGTTGGCCGTCGACGGTGCTCTCGGAGTCCTGGGCGCTCGCGAACCCGCCGCCCGGCAGTTGCATCACGTCGCAGAGAAAGCGGGCGATTCCCTCTGCGACGTGGCGAGCCCAGGCCGCTCCGGTGAGCATCCAGGCGCGCGTGTACAGGCTGAGCAGCTGGGCGTTGTCGTAGAGCATGCGTTCGTAGTGCGGGTCGCTCCAGTTGCGGTTGACCGCGTAGCGAAAGAAGCCGCCCTCGATCGGGTCCCGCAGCGGTGATGCGCCCATGAGCTTGAGGGTGCGCAGGGCGAGGGTCGGTCCGTCGTCGCTCTGCCCGCCGGCGGCCTTGGCGCTGCGGGCGTTCCCGTCCCCGTGTCGCAGCAGAGAACCGTGTCCGAGCAGAAAGGAGAGTGCCGGGGCCACCGGAAACTTCGGCGCGCCGCCGAAGCCGCCAAACCGGGCGTCCTCATACCCGACCAGTTCGGCGACAGCGCGGTCGAGCGCATCGGCGCCGGGCTGCGCACCAGTCGCGGAGCCTGCGGCGCCAGGCGCTGCCCCCGCGGCGAGGTCGCGCGCCGACTCGCTGAGCATTTCAGCCACCCGCGCGGCGCCGGCCGTCACCTCGGCGCGGCGGCTGAGCCAGGCCGTCGTCACCGCGGTCAGAACATCACGAAACGATGGATGCCCCGCCAGAGCGACCGGCGGAAAGTACGTTCCCGCGTGAAACGCCTGCCCGTCGGGCGTGACGAACACGTTGAGCGGCCAGCCGAGTCCGTCGGTGAAGGCACTCGCAGCGGCGAGGTAGCTCGCGTCGACATCGGGGTGCTCCTCGCGGTCAACCTTGATACTGACGAAGTGGGCGTTGAGATACTCGGCGATTGCCGGGTCGCTAAAACTTTCCCGGGCCATGACATGGCACCAGTGGCAGGTCGAATACCCGATCGACACAAGCACGGGCACATCCCGCTCGTGTGCTTCAACGAACGCATCCTCGCCCCAGCCGAACCAGTCGACCGGATTGTCGGCGTGGCTTCGCAAGTAGGGGCTGATGGCGTCGGCAAGTCGGTTGGGCATGCTCCATTGTGCTGCCAAACTGCAGGGAGGGGCGAGCGGAACCTGCCGCTAGACAGCGCCGAAAAGTGCGTCCTGCCGGCGTTGTACTCGCACCCAGACCAGGAATCCAACGA
This sequence comes from Cryobacterium sp. CAN_C2, assembly GCF_015751745.1. Lineage (NCBI taxonomy): Bacteria > Bacillati > Actinomycetota > Actinomycetes > Micrococcales > Microbacteriaceae > Cryobacterium > Cryobacterium sp. CAN_C2. Next base: position 144,318 of record NZ_JADOUX010000005.1, on the reverse strand, counting down.
GGGTGAAGGCTCCATAGAACAGGTAGAGCACGGCGGAGGCATAGTAGCCGGCGCTGATCAGCAGGGGCACACCGACCACGTCGACGGCCACCCAGACCAGCCAGAATTCGGTCCAGCCCTTGGCCATGCCATAGGTGGCGAGCAGGGAACCGGTGAAGATCCAGGCATCCGCCCAGACCGGTTCGAACGAGCCAAGAGCGCGAAAGATGGGCGTGAGTACGAGGGTGCCGGCGACCAGGCCCAGAACGAGCAGGATACGGGTGCGGTTGCCGGCCCAGTGTGGCGCGACGGCGATGTGCACCGTTGAGTCGCGGCTGCGCTGCCATCGCACCCAGCCGAAAACCGACACGACGATGAACATGATCTGACGGCCGGCCTGGCCGAGCAGGTTGACCGGGTTGGGTGTGCCGAACACAGCACCCAGAAACACCGTGAACAGCAGCGCGTTACCGACGATCCCCACCGGCCATGCCCAGATCTTACGGCGCATGCCACCGACCGCGCTCGCAATACCGAAGGCGTTGCCGACGACCTCGCGCGTGCCCGCGCCTTATCAAACGCCGCGCATTCCAATGTACGCCGGTGCCCGGAAAAAAAGTGGCTCCGACAGACGGGCAGTCTGCGGGGCCACTCGATACAAGCGGATGCTGCGGGCTAGTTCACCTCGTTGGGGTGGGCCGAGACCCGTCCGGAGCGCTCGAGCGCGGAGATCATGGTGACCTCGGTGTGAGTGAGTTCGAAGTCGAACACGTTGAAGTTCTCCGCCATGCGCTCCACCCGGTTCGACTTGGGGAACACAATGTTGCCGACCTCCAGATGCCAGCGAATGACGATCTGCGCGGGCGACTTGCCGTGCGTGTCGGCAGCATCCGCGATCACCTGCTCCTCGAACAAGGGATACTTACCCTGGCCGAGGGGACCCCAGGCCTCGATGTCAATGCCGTTTTCGCGGGCAAACGCTGCGACCTCGGGCTGCTGGTGCGCCGGGTGCAGCTCGATCTGGTTGACAGCGGGAACGATGCTCGTCTCGTGCAGCAGGCGGTCGAGGTGCGGCACCAGAAAGTTGGAGACTCCGATGGAGCGGGTGCGGCCGGACTCCTGAATCTTTTCGAGGGCCCTCCAGCTCTCGACGAACTTGTCATTCGCCGGGGCCGGCCAGTGGATCAGGTAGAGGTCAACATAGTCGAGGCCGAGCTTCTCGAGGCTCTCCTCGAACGCGTCGAAGGCGCTCTCGGTGCCCTGACGGTCGTTCCAGAGCTTGGTCGTGATGAACAGCTCGGAGCGGTCGATGCCCGAGGCGGCAAGCGCCGTGCCCACGCCCTCTTCGTTGCCGTAGATGGCGGCGGTGTCGATGTGGCGGTAGCCGACCGAGAGCGCGTCGGACACGATGCGGGTGGTTTCATCGGGTTCGACCTTGAACACGCCGAAACCGAGCTGCGGAATCGTGTGGCCGTCGTTGAGGGTGATGGTGGGTACAGATTTCGTCATGCACCAACCCTATTAGCCCGATTCTCGGCTTACCTCCCCCCGCACTCAATGTTCACTGACCGCGAAAACGCCAACGCCCCCAGCAGGCCAGCAGGCCAGCAGGCCAGCTGCGCGTGCTTTCACGGCACGGATGAGGGCGAAGTAACATTGACACTTCATGGAAACGCTGAATATCACCTTCCCGCCCGAACTGCCGGTCAGCCAGCGTCGGGACGACATCGCCCGCGCCATCCGCGACAACCAGGTCGTCATCGTCGCCGGATCGACCGGGTCGGGCAAGACCACCCAGTTGCCCAAGATCTGTCTCGAACTCGGCCGCAAGAACATCGGCCACACCCAGCCACGCCGGCTCGCCGCGCGCACCATTGCCGAGCGCATCGCCGAGGAACTCGGCCAGGAGGTCGGCCAACTGGTCGGCTACCAGGTGCGATTCACCGACAAGGTCGGCACTGACACCCGCATTAAGTTGATGACCGACGGCATCCTCTTGAATGAGATTCACCGCGATCGCATGCTGCGCAAATACGACACGATCATCATCGACGAGGCGCACGAGCGCAGCCTCAACATTGACTTTCTGCTCGGCTACCTGCGGCAGTTGCTGCCCAAGCGCCCCGATCTCAAGCTCATCATCACCTCGGCCACCATCGACCCGGCCAGTTTTGCAAAGCACTTTGCGGCCGCCGACGGCACCCCGGCACCGGTCGTCGAGGTGTCCGGACGCACCTATCCGGTCGAGATTCGCTACCGACCGCTCGTGGCCGAGCCCGGCATCGACGACGATGACGACACCACGGATGCCGCTCCCCCGGTCGACCGCGACTACATCGAGGGCATCACCGCGGCTCTCGACGAGCTCGAACGAGAATCGAACGGCGACGTGCTCGTCTTTCTCTCCGGCGAGACCGAGATTCGCGACGCCGCCGACGCGCTGCAGGGCAAGTACGCCTCCTCGGCCAGCCGCAACCCGACCGAAGTGCTGCCGCTCTACGGCCGCCTGTCATCGGCCGACCAGCACCGGGTGTTCCAGCCATCGACCGTGGCGGGGGTCAAACGGCGCATCGTGCTCGCGACCAACGTCGCCGAGACCAGCCTGACGGTGCCGGGCATCCGCTACGTCATCGACGCGGGAACCGCGCGCATCAGCCGGTACAGCGTGCGCTCCAAGGTGCAACGACTGCCGATCGAAGCGATCTCGCAGGCCTCGGGCAACCAGCGCAGTGGCCGCAGTGGGCGAACCAGCGACGGTATCGCAATTCGGTTGTATTCCGAAGAAGACTATATGCGCCGACCGGAGTATACCGAGCCGGAGATTCTGCGCACCAACCTCGCCGCCGTCATTCTGCAGATGATCTCGCTCGGCCTCGGCGACATCGCCTCGTTCCCGTTTCTGACCCCACCGGACTCCCGCAACATCAAGGACGGCCTCGACCTGCTCGCCGAACTCGGCGCCATCGAGGCTGAGGGCGCCGGGCGTACCAGGAGCGGGCGCGGCGCGGCGCGTGCCAGCAACACCGCAACGGATATCGCCACGCCGGCCACCGCAACTGGCCCGGCCACCCCGCGCCTCACCCGCATCGGCCAACAGCTCGCGCAGCTGCCGATCGACCCGCGCTTTGGCCGCATGGTGATCGAGTCTAAGACGCAGGGCACGAGCCGAGAAGTCATGGCGATCGTCGCCGGGCTCACCATTCAGGATCCACGGGAACGCCCGCTGGAACGTCGCGCCCAGGCCGACCAGTTTCACGCCCGGTTCGCCGACCCCACGAGCGACTTTCTCACCCTGCTCAACCTCTGGAACTACCTCGAAAAACAGCAGTCCGAACTGGGCTCGAGTGCCTTTCGGCGACTGTGCAAGAACGAGTACCTCAACTACCTGCGGGTGCGCGAATGGCACGACGTGCTACGCCAGTTGCGCCAGCTCGCCAAGCCGCTCGGCCTGCACCTCGGTGAGCCGAGCGCGAACCCCGACGGCGTGCACCGGTCGCTGCTCGCCGGGCTGCTCTCACACATCGGGCTCAAAGACGTCGCCAAGAAGGACTACGTCGGTGCCCGCCAGCAACGCTTCGTGCTGTTTCCCGGGTCGACCCTGGCCAAGAAACAGCCCAACGCGGTCATGAGCGCCGAACTGGTCGAGACCAGCCGACTGTTCGCACGCATGAACGCGGTCGTCGACCCGGCCTGGGCCGAACCGCTCGCCGGCACCCTGTGCAAGCGAAGCTACTCCGAACCGCACTGGGAAATGAAGCAGGGCGCCGCCGTCGTCTACGAACGCGTGACCCTCTACGGTGTGCCGATCGTGGCCCGCCGCCGAGTGCAGTTCTCCCGCATCGACCCGGCCTATGCCCGCGAGCTCTTCATTCGCCACGCGCTCGTCGAGGGCGAGTGGGACCGCGCCTCAAGACCGCAATCGTCCCCGGTTGAGCGGGAAGCAGATCGTGGCGGCCCTGGCCCGTCACGCAACGAGCGCGTCAGCATCTCCGTCGACGGCGACACCGCCTCGGGCGGGCGCGGTTCCGGCCGATCGGACGGCGCACCGGCCGGCGGCAGCAGCGCGAGCCGCGGCGGTCGGCCTGGCCAGACGGGCGACCCCGGCATGTGGGCGTTTGAGCGGGCCAACGCCCGGCTGCGGGAGGAACTCGCCGAGTTGGAGGAGCGCACCCGGCGCCGGGACATCCTCTTCGATGATGAGGCTGTCTTCGACTTCTACCAGCGCCGCATTCCGGCCGACGTGTCATCGACCAAGAGCTTCGAGGGCTGGTGGCGCACGGCCCGGTTCGACACGCCCGACCTGCTCACCATGACCGCCGAGGCGCTCGTCGCCGAGGACTCCCCCGAGATCGACGAGGGGCTCTTTCCGCCGAGCTGGCAGCAGGGCGACCAGCGTCTGAGCCTCGGCTACCGCTTCGAGCCCGGCGAAGACGACGACGGCGTGACCGTGCGGATTCCGCTCGCTCTGCTCGCCCGCCTCTCGCCGAACGGTTTCGACTGGCAGGTGCCGGGCCTGAGAGCCGAGCTCGTGACCGCCATGATCAAATCGCTACCCAAGAGCATCCGGCGCAACGTCGTTCCCGCGGCCGACTGGGCAGCACGACTGCTCGACGAACTGCCCGGCGAGCCCGGCATTGTCGTGTCTCGACACGCTCGACAACTTGATCAGGTGCCGGCACCCGAGGCCTCGTTCGCCGAGACCCTCGCCGCCCTCATTCAGAAGCTCACCTATGTGCCGGTGACGGCGCTCGATTTCGAGCTCGGCCGCGTTCCCTCACACCTGCGCATGACCTTCGTCGTAACCGACGAGCGCGGGCGCACGGTTGCCGCTGACAAGGACCTCGCCGACCTGCAGCGACGGCTCGGCACTCGGGTGCGGGAGAGCGTCGCGAAGGCGACCAACTCCGCGACGCCCAGCAATGCAATCGAGCGCAGCGGCATCACTACCTGGGATCTCGGCGAACTCCCCCGCTTTCTCGACACGAAATTAGGCGGTACCGCGCAGGGCGACAACACGATTCGCGGGTATCCGACGCTGGTCGATGATGGGGCATCCGTTTCCATTCGCATGATGAGCACCGAGCTGGAGCAGGCCCGCGCGCTACCCCGCGGCGTGCGTCGGCTGCTGCTGCTCGCGACACCATCACCAGCCGCGTATGTGCAGCAGCACCTCACCGCTGCCGAGAAACTCAGCCTCGCGACGAGCCCCTACAAGACCACGCAGGCTCTGTTCGAAGACTGCCTCGCCGCCGCGGTCGACGACGTGCTCTTTCGGGTACGCCCCGACGGGCAGGTGTTCATGAAAGCGGAATTTGACACCATTCGCGACCGGGTGTCTGGGGTGGTGATGGACTCCATGTTCGAAACCGTTGGCCTGGTCGCGCGCATTCTCACCGCGAGCCGCACCGCTGACAAGGCATTGAAGGCCGCGACCAGTATGGCGTTGCTACCCGGAATCAGCGACGCCCGCCAACAGCTCACCGCACTGGTCTACCCCGGATTCGTCAGCGCCACCGGACTCGCCCAGCTGCGGCACCTGCCGCGCTACCTCGGCGGCGTCAGCGCGCGCGTGCCGAAACTGGTCGACAATCCCAGCCGCGACCGAGTCTGGATGAATGAAACCCAGGCCGCCACCACCCGGTTCGAGAATGCCGGTGGCACCATGCCACTCCAAGCGGATGCTGCGGCGCCCGTCGTGCGCGCCCGCTGGATGATCGAGGAGTTGCGTATCAGCCTGTTCGCGCAGGAGCTGAAGGCGGCGGAGTCGGTCTCGCTGCAGCGCATCCAGAAGGTGCTCGCCGGGTAGGTCACGCGCCTGGGCCCACCTTATGCACGTGGGCCCGGGTCCGGTGCAGGTCAGAGAACCTTGGAGAGGAAGGCCTGGGTGCGGTGGTGCTGGGGGTTGGCGAGCACCTCGGTGGGTACGCCGCTCTCGACGACGACGCCGCCGTCCATGAAGACGAGCGAGTCGGCGACCTCGCGAGCGAAGCCCATCTCGTGGGTAACGACGATCATGGTCATGCCGTCGCGGGCCAGGCCCTGCATGACATCCAGTACCTCGCCGACGAGCTCGGGGTCGAGCGCACTCGTGGGCTCGTCGAACAGCATGAGCTTGGGTTCCATCGCCAGGGCGCGCGCGATCGCGACCCGCTGCTGCTGGCCGCCGGAGAGATGAGCCGGGTAGTAGTCGGCACGTTCGGCGAGGCCGACCCGGGCGAGCAGGGCGCGAGCGTTGGCTTCGACCCCGGCCTTGGAGAGACCCTTGACCCGGATGGGCGCTTCCATCACGTTCTGTAGCGCGGTCATGTGCGGAAACAGGTTGAAGCGCTGAAACACCATGCCGATGTCACGGCGCTGCCGAGCGGCCTCTTTCGGTCGCATCTCGTAGAGCTTGTGGTTGGCCTCGCGGTAGCCGATCAGCTCACCGTCGACGCTGAGGCGCCCGGCCGACACAACCTCGAGGTGGTTGATGCAGCGCAGAAAAGTGGACTTGCCGGAGCCGCTGGGCCCCACCAGGCACATGACCTCGCCGCGCTTGACCTCGAGCGAGATGCTCTTGAGCACCTCGTTGGAGCCGAAACTCTTGGAAACGCGGTCGGCGACCACCATGGGGGCGTCGATAACTGTACTCATCAGCGTTCTCCCTTGTGTGGGTCGGTAGGCGGTAGCACGGCAGTGGGTTGACCGCCGCGGATTACCGGGGTGACGCCCGTCAGTGCGGCGGTGGCGTCATCCGCTTTCTTGTCGGGACGACGGTCACCGATGCCGCGGGCGAACCGTTTCTCCAGAAAGTACTGGCCGACCATGAGAATGGAGGTGAAGAACAGGTACCAGATCGACGCGACGATGAGCATCGGCACCGTCTCGAAAGTGACGGCGGCGATATCGCGGGAGCGCGTGTACAGCTCGAGCGTGAACGGAACAGCCGTTACGAGTGACGTCGTCTTGAGCATCGAGATGACCTCGTTGCCCGCCGGCGGAATGATCACCCGCATCGACTGGGGAATGACCACGCGCACCATCGTCTGGAACCAACTCATGCCGAGCGCCGTCGCGGCCTCTTCCTGCCCGCTGTCCACCGCGAGTAGGCCGGCGCGCACGATTTCTGCCATGTAAGCGGCCTCGTTGAGGGCCAATCCGACGATCGCGAGAATGAACGCGCTCAGCGCCACCCGGGTCGGAAACGACACCCACGGTTCGGTGAACGGCAGCCCGATGTCGATGGACTGGTAGATCGTGCCGATCAGCCCCCAGAAGGTCAGTTGAACGTAGACCGGGGTACCACGAAACACCCAGAGGTAGACCCAGGCGATGCTGTTGACCACCGGGTTCGGTGACAGTCGCATGATGGCCAGGGCGACACCGAGAATGATCGCGATGACCATCGAATACACCGTGAGCTGCAGGGTGACAAATGCCGCCTGTGAGATGCGCTGGTCGAACAGGTACTTGCCAACCGCCGGCCAGTTGTAGGCCGGCCGCATCGCCGCGTCAGCGATGAACAGCGCCACGATGATGAGCAACACGACCGCGAAGGTGTTACGCCACGGGTGGCGCAGGCGGATCGCCTTGATTCCGGGCTCCGTCTTGTCGGAGTGCACGGCCGTGTCAGTCATGATGTGAGTCGCTTACTTCTAGCCGTTGGATGCGGCGTTGATGGTGATGGTGTCGATGCCACCGTCGGTGACACCCCAGGCGTCGAGGATCTTGCCGTAGGAACCGTCGTCAACCATGGACTGCAGGGCAGCCTGCACGGCCTTGGTCAGTTCCGAACCCTTGTTCACGGTGATGCCGTACGGCGCCGTGTCGAAGCTCTCACCGGCGGCCTGCAGCTTGCCGTCAGCCTTGGAGATGGCGTAGAGGGTAACGGGTGAGTCGGCGCTGAGGGCATCAGCCTTGCCGAGAACGACCGCATTGGTCGCTTCATCCTGCGAGCCGTAGGGCAAAACCTCGATGGGCGCCTTGCCGGCGGCAGCGCAGGCCGCGTTCTTGGCGGGCAGCTCATCGGTGTCTTCGACCGTGTTGGACTGCACGGCGACAGTCAGGCCACAGGCGTTGTCGGGGTCGACGGTGGATCCGGTCGGCGAAGCCCAGAGAATTCCGGCGTTGTAGTAGTTGACGAAGTCCACCTGCTTCTCGCGCTCGAGGTTGTCGGTGAACGACGATTCGCCGATGTCGACGGTGCCGCCGGTGATGCTCGGAATGATGTTGTCGAACGACGCGATCTGGTATTTGGTCGTCAGGCCGAGTTTTGCGGCGATGCCGTTGGAGAGTTCGATGCCCCAGCCGATCGGTGCCCCCGACTCGTCCTTGAACTCGTTCGGCGGGTAGGCGGCGTCGGTTCCGATGACGAGCACACCCGCGCTCTTGATGTCTCCCGGCAGCAACGCGACCGCGGCGGCATCCGCTTCGATGGTGCTCGCGGCGTCCGTCGGCGCCGTGGCGGCCGGGGTGGAGTTGTCGACACAGCCGGTCAGCAGCAGAACGGCTGCGGCAGCGAATGCCGGAATGATATAACGTGCGCGCATGGCACTTCCTTCTTCATCTGGGCGAAAATGCGCGGATTCTACGGTGAACCCACACGCGAGTAAGACCTAACGAGCCTAGTGCAACCGCAGCACGACAGATTCGAGCACGCACCCCCACAACAAAAAGTTGTTTTGACGAGCGGATGCTGCAGATCTATCGTCGAGAGGTGCCCACCGCCAGCCCGAACATTTTGTACACGTCACCGACCGACCCGCTCGCAGCCCCGATGGTGGCCGAGCTGTCACGGGAGTACGACGAGCGCTACGGCCTGAACAACGGAATTCCGTCGTCGGTCGAGCTCAGCCGATATCCGTCCAGGCGCTTTCAGCCGGTCGACGGCGGCACCTTTCTGCTGCTCGTGGAGAACGGCCGTGCCGTTGCCGCCGGCGCATTCATGCGAGCCGACGCTCCGGACACGGTCGAGGTCAAACGGGTCTGGACCCACTCGGCGCACCGCCGCCGGGGGCTGGCCCGCCAGGTGATGGTCGAGTTGGAGGCCGAGGCGGCGCGGCGGGCCATCCCGTCGATTGTGCTGACCACCGGGCCGCGCCAGCCAGAGGCGGTCGCGCTGTACGTCGCGCTCGGCTACGAGCCGCAATTCGACCTCGATGCCGAGTGGGAATCGATCGGCTACCTCGAATTTCGCAAGCGACTCCCGTCGTCCGACGACGAGCGGCCGTAGGTACCGGCCTGGGATAGTCGGCACGGGCCCCTCTCCGGCCCGCAGGGGTCGCGTCGTCTCCCCCGGTTTTCGGCGCGCCCGACCCTAGACTGAAATCATTGTGAAAAGTTACTGGACGCTACTGCGCACGCCCGGCGTGTCCCGCCTGATCGGCGCGCAGCTGACGGCCCGTTTTCCGTTCGGAATGCTCTCGCTCGCTTTTCTCATTCACATTGAGCGCATCTTTGATTCCTATGGCGCGGCCGGGCTGGTCCTCGGTGCCATGAGCATCGGTCAGGCCATCGCCGGCCCGCTCACCAGCCGGCTGATGGGCCGACTCGGCATGCGCCCCGTAATCATCGCGACCATGTTGATCTGCGCGGTCTCGATCATCGTCATGGCGCTGGTTTCACTGCCGATTCCGAGCCTCATGCTCATCGGATTCGTCGCCGGCCTGTCCACGCCGCCGATTCAGCCGGCCGTGCGCACCATCTACCCCAAGATCGTCAACTCCCGCCAGCTCACCCCGCTGTTCTCGCTCGACGCCTCCGCGCAGGAGATTATCTGGGTGCTCGGACCCGTGATCGCGACCTTTGTCGCCCTGCAGGTATCGACGACCGCGGGCATCCTGCTCGCCGCATTCTTTCTGGTCGCCGGCGGAACCTGGTTCGTCTCGCTGCCCGAAGTCGGCCGGGTGCGCATTCCGCGCAGTCGCCGCAAGCTCGGCGTCGTGCTCAAGAAGCCCGAGGTGCTGCTCAGTACCATCGTCGGATTTACGCTCGTCGCTGCCTGCGCCGCCGTCGAAGCCGGTGTGGTCGCGGTGTTCGGCCACGGCAGCGCCGACGCCGGCTGGGTGCTCGGAATTTTCGCGATCGGCTCGCTCATCGGCGGGCTGGCGCTCGGCCACGCTCCGATCGGACCGTGGGCCCTCGCAGCCCGTATGCTCATCGTGACGATCGGGCTCGCCCTGGCGAGCCTGTGGCTCACCTTCTGGTGGCTCTCGCTGGCCTTGTTGCTGGCGGGTGTCGGCATCGCTCCCGCCTTCGCTGTGCTCTTCGGCATCGTCTCGGCGAGCGTGAAGTTCAGCGACACCGCCGAGGCCTACGGCTGGGTCGGCACCGGCCAGCTGATCGGCGCCGCCATGGGCTCCGCCATCGCCGGGTTCTCGATCGACCACTCCGGGCCAGTGTCGGCGATCTACGTCGCCGCCGGCTTCGCCGCCCTCGGCTCCATCATTCCCGCGCTCGGTCGCCGCTGGCACCCCGACCTGCGCGGACGGGACATCAGCCCCATTCCCGACACCGAGCCCATTCAGATACAGGTGTCCTGAGCACCTTCACTTCGCCGAACCGTGAGTTTGGGCCCGGTTTCGAGCCAAAACAGGGACCAAACTCACGGCTCGGCGACGTCCGGTTTAATGGACAGATGGATATCACGCTCAATGACGGCCACACCATTCCGCAACTCGGTCTCGGGGTGTACAAAATAGCGGATGCTCTCGCCTCCGACACCGTTCAGGTCGCGCTCGAGGCCGGGTACCGTCACGTCGATACCGCCGCGCTCTACGAGAACGAGGTCGGCGTCGGGCAGGGGCTGGCACGCTCGAGTGTGCCCCGCGAAGACGTGTACGTCACAACCAAGGTATGGAACGATCGCCACGGCTACGACGAAACACTGCGGGCGTTCGACGAGAGCCTGGCCAAGCTCGGCCTCGACTACGTCGACCTGTACCTGATCCACTGGCCGGCACCGCAACAGAATCGCTACGTCGAGACCTATCGGGCCCTCGAAGCGCTCCGCGCCACCGGCCGTGCCCGTTCGATCGGAGTCTCCAACTTTCACCCGCACCACCTCGACCGGCTCCTGGCCGAGACCGACGTTGTGCCGGTGCTCAACCAGGTGGAGTTGCACCCCTGGCTACCGCAAACCGAGGTGCGCGCGTATGACGCGGCCCACGGCATCCGCACCGAAGCGTGGTCGCCGCTGGCCCGCGGGCGCGCGATCGGCAACGAGACCCTCGACGCGATCGGAGTGAAGCACGGCAAATCAGCGGCCCAGATCGTGATCGCCTGGCACCTGTCGCTCGGCACCATCGTCATTCCCAAGTCGGTCACGCCGGCACGGATTCGCGCGAACTTCGACGTGTTTGACACTGTGCTCGATGCCGCCGACCTGGCCGCGATTGCGGCGCTCAACAGCGGCGAGCGCACGGGCAAAGACCCCGACGACCTCGACTGACCTGACTTGATCTGGCCTACAAGGGAACGCGGGCGTTGCTGCCGAGCGGGTCGGCACGTCCTCGGCGTTCGGCAGAGTGCTCACAAACCGGTAGACCACCAGCCCCAGCGTCACAACGAACCCGCCGCCGTGCGCCGAGCCATCACCAGCGCGGGTGGATCTGCTCGCGCAGCAACCGGTCGTAGATGTTCTGCACGCCCTCGTTGAAGGCGAGGTCGAGCGGTTCGGCCACGCCGGCCGTGGCATTGCCCTGCACCTGCGCGACCGAGCGGGCGCCCGGAATAACGGCGCTCACCCCGTCGATCTGGGCGACCCAGGCCAGTGCGGCCTGCGACGGACTGAGGCCGGCCGGAGCGAGGGCGGCGAATTCGGTGGCGGCCTGTAGCCCCACTTCGAAGTCGACGCCGGAGAAGGTCTCGCCGACGTCGAAGTGGCTGCCGTCGCGGTTGAAATTGCGGTGGTCGCTGTCGGCGAACACGGTCTTGCGCGAATATTTTCCGGTGAGCAGCCCGCTGGCCAGCGGAACCCGGGCGATGATGCCGACCCCGGCAACACGCGCGGCGGGCAGCACCTCATCGAGGGGTTTGAGCCGAAACGCGTTCAGAATGATCTGCACCGTGGCGACGCCCGGGTGGCGGATCGCGGCGAGGGCCTGGTCGCAGGTTTCCACGCTCACGCCGTAGTTGCTGATGACGCCCTCGTCGACGAGGGTGTCGAGCGCGTCGTAGACCTCGCCGGAGTCGAAGACAGCGCTCGGCGGGCAGTGCAGTTGCACGAGGTCGAGGGTGTCCATGCCCAGGTTCGTTCGCGACCGGTCGGTCCACTCGCGAAAGTTCGTGAGCACAAAGTTCTCGGGCAGTTGTTCGGCCCGGCGACCCATCTTGGTGGCGACGGTGAGCTCGCTGCCCGGGGCGTCATGCGCGAGAAAATTCCCGATCAGGCGCTCGCTGCGACCGTCACCATAGACATCCGCTGTGTCAAAGAACGTTATTCCGGCATCAGCGGATGCCGCGAGTACCCCGGTAGCGTCGTGGTCCGATACTGCTCCCCAATCGGCGCCGAGTTGCCAGGTACCCAGGCCGATAACGGAAACGGTGCGACCGGTGCGACCGAGGGTGCGTTTTTGCATGTATCCAGCTTAGGCATCGGGTGCGCCTCGGTGCCGGAGGATTTTGTTGCTGCTCGGACCTGCGACCCAGACATTTTGAAAGGCCCCAGCAAGGACGCGGCTAGCGGCTCCCGATGCGCTCCGCGATCAGCGGCCCGCCATCCTGCACGAGCTCCCCCGGGTCGCCAATGCGCCAGGCCCCCTCAACGGCCTCGAGCGCGCGCGCGAACCGCTCGGGCTCATCGGCGCTGAGCGTAAACAGCGGTTGGCCCTGAACGACGGTGTCGCCGGGCTTGGCGTGCAGGTCGATTCCGGCCGCGTGCTGCACCGGATCCTGCTTGCGCGCCCGCCCCGCACCGAGCCGCCAAGCGCCGATGCCGAACGGCAGCGCCTGCTGTTCGACCAGCACACCGGACCGCTCGGCGTGCACGATGTGAGTCTCGCGCGCGACCGGCAGCGCGGCCTCCGGGTCGCCGCCCTGCGCCCGAATCACGGCGCGCCACTTGTCCATTGCCCGGCCGTCCCTGAGGGCTGCGGTCACGTCGACGTCGGTGATTCCCACCAGGGCGAGCATCTCTTCGGCCAGGGCCACGGTGAGTTCGACCACATCGGCCGGGCCGCCACCGGCGAGCACCTCGACCGACTCGCGCACCTCGTTGGCGTTGCCGATTGCACAGCCCAGCGGCACATTCATGTTGGTCAGCAAAGCCGATGTCGCCACCCCGGCGTCCTCGCCGAGCTCCACCATCGTGCGTGCCAGCTCTCGCGACCGCTCGATGTCTTTCAGAAAGGCGCCGGAGCCGAACTTCACGTCGAGCACGAGCGCGCTCGTGCCCTCGGCGATCTTCTTCGACATTATCGACGACGCGATGAGCGGAATCGCCTCGACCGTGCCGGTGATGTCGCGCAGGGCGTAGAGCTTGCCGTCGGCCGGAGCCAGGCCGCTGCCGGCCGCGCAGACCACGCCGCCGATCTGCTGCAATTGCTGCCGCATCTCGGCATTGGTCAGGTTGGCTCGCCACCCCGGAATCGACTCGAGCTTGTCGAGCGTGCCGCCGGTGTGGCCGAGGCCACGGCCGGAAAGCTGCGGCACGGCCGCGCCGAACACCGCGACGAGCGGCATGAGCGGCAGGGTGATCTTGTCGCCGACGCCGCCGGTGGAGTGCTTGTCGGTGGTCGGCTTGCCGAGCCCGGCGAAGCTCATGCGTTCGCCGCTCGCGAGCATCGCCATCGTGAGCCCGCGAATCTCGTTTCGGGTCATGCCGTTCAGAAAGATCGCCATGGTCATGGCGGCCATCTGCTCGTCGCCGACATAACCGCGCGTGTAGGCGTCGATGAGCCAGTCGATTTGTGGGGTGGTCAGTTCGCCGCGGTCGCGCTTGGTGTGAATGAGGTCGACGGCGTCAAACGCTTCGATGGTGGTCACGTTGGAGACTCCTCAGGAAGCGGTGGTGTTAGGAAACGGTGGTGTTAGGAAACGGTGGTGGCGCGGTACTCGGCGAGTTGGCGCGGCCCGAAAGCATCCGGCAGCACCTCGTCGATGGTTTTGACCCCCGAGACCGTTTCGAGCAGCATGCCCGGCGCGGAGTGTTCGTAGAGCAACTGCCGGCAGCGACCGCACGGCATGAGAATGCCGCCAGTGCCGTCGACGCAGGTGAAGGCCACGAGTTGGCCGCCGCCGCTTCGATGCAGGGCGGAGACCAGACCGCATTCCGCGCAGAGGGTGAGGCCATACGAGGCGTTCTCCACGTTGCATCCGCTGATTACTCGCCCGTCATCGACCAGAGCCGCGACACCGACCGGAAACTTCGAGTACGGCACGTACGCGGTTGCCATGGCGGCGAGAGCGGCCTCGCGCAACGCCGCCCAGTCGACGATCACAATGGTCACTTGATGTACGGCTTTCCGTCGGCGGCGGGCGCCCGCGAGCGGCCGACGAACCCGGCAACGGCGAAGATCGTCACGACGTAGGGGAGCATGAGCATGAATTCGCTCGGCACCGGCGAGCCGATGATGCCGAGCACGTTCTGCAGGTTGGTTGCGAAACCGAACAGAAGCGCCGCGAGGGTGGCCTTGATCGGATGCCACTGGCCGAAGATCACCGCGGCGAGGGCGATGAAGCCCATGCCGTTGGTCATCTCCTTGTTGAACGCACCGACCGCGCCGAGCGTGAAGTACGCTCCGCCGAAGCCGGAAACGACGCCGCCCAATGTGACGGCGATGAAGCGGGTGCGGTTGACGTTGATGCCGACCGTGTCGGCGGCTTGCGGATGCTCCCCCACGGCCCGCACGCGCAGGCCCCATTTGGTGCGAAACAGACCGAAATACACCACGGCAATGGCTACGTACATGACGTAGACAATGATGGTCTGGCGAAACAGGACCGGACCGATGATGGGGATTTCACTGAGCAACGGAACGTCGAGACGGGGAAAGACGTCCGGTGAATTGAGATTGGCGCTGGGAGCGAGCACCTGCGAGTAGAGAAAGCTGGTGAGGCCGATCACGAGCACATTGAGCACGACACCGACGATGACCTGGTCGACGAGGTACTTGAGCGCGAAGGCGGCGAGCACCATCGACACGAGCGCCCCGGCTACCATTGCCGCGAGCAGGCCGAGGTACGGGTTGCCCGTAGCGGAGGCGACGACCGCCGAGCTGAAAGCTCCCGCGAGTAGCTGGCCCTCGATGGCCACGTTCACCACGCCGGCGCGTTCCGACAACACACCACCGAGAGCACCGAAGATGAGCGGGGCACTGAGGGTGACCGTTCCGATCAGGAGTCCGGGCACCGGAATCGTGGAACCGGACGCCGCCCAGGCCAGAAACCCGACCAGAAACAGCAGCGCGAACAAAATGGAGAACACGATCGGAATCTTGGTGTGGCGGTAGACCAGCCACGCCGATGCTGCAGCCAGGAGCACGAGTACGATGGCGACGAACACTCCGGTGACGAAGGTCGGCAGGGCAACCGCGGGCAGCTGGATTACGTCACGGGCTTGCGACAGGCGAAAGGTGCTGAGTTCACCGCGCTGGCCGCGACCGAGTACGACGAACAGGAACAGCGACAGCACGGCAAAGCCGCCGAAGGTGATCGGAATCTTCCAGCTGCGAATCGCCGCGGTCGGCTTGATGATCGGGGCTGAAGCCGCCACGGGAGCCGTGCTCTGTGTGAGAGTGCTCATTTCGCCACCACCTCGTTGGTCTTGCGCGCCTTGACGGCGCGAATTGCGGGTTTCTTCGTGGTGCCGGGCGTAGGCAGGTGGAACATGGCGCGCACCAACGGCGGGGCCGCGATGAACAGCACGATGAGTGCCTGCACGACCACGACGATATCGATCGGCACACCCTCGGCAGCTTGCATGGCAAACCCACCGGCTTTGAATGCACCAAAGAGGATTCCGGCCGCGAAGATTCCCCAGGGTCGTGAACGACCCAGCAGGGCGACCGTGATGGCGTCGAAGCCGATACCGGCGTCGATGCCGGCCCCGAAACCGGTGGTCACGGTGCCGAGTACCTGGTTGATGCCGGCCAAGCCCACGAGCGCGCCCGAGATGGCCATGGCATACATGTAGACGTTCTTCACGTTGATGCCGGCGACCCGGGCCGCGCTCGGGTTCTGCCCGACAGCGCGAAACTGAAACCCGAGATTGGAGCGGCTGAGCAGCCACCAGACGAAGATCGTGGCCGCGATGACCGTGAGAAAACCGGCGTGCAGGTTGTACCGCGGTCCGAACAGGTCAGGGAACACCGCGGTCGGCAACATGGCCGGTGTTTTCGGGTTGTTGCTGCCGGGCGCCTGCAGGGCGCCCGGAGTGCGCAGCAGAAACTGGATGAGATACAGGGCCACGAAGTTGAGCATGATCGTAACAATCACCTCGTGGGCTCCGGTGCGAGCCTTGAGCAGGCCAACGATTCCGCCCCAGATCGCACCGCCGAGCAGACCGGCCAGAATGGCGACAATCAAGTGGATGCCGGCCGGCAGCTCGACCGCGAAGGCAACATACCCGGCGGCCCCGGCGGCGATGAGCATCTGCCCACGACCACCGATGTTGAACATTCCCACCCGAAAGGCGAGTCCGACGCCGAGACCGGCCGCGATCAGCGGCGTCGCGAACGTGAGTGTCTCGGTCAATGGACGAATGGCGGTGAGAAAGTTGTTGGCGCGAAAGTTATAGATGGCACCCTGAAAGAGGGCGGAGTACGCCCCCGCGACGGCGGCCCAGACGGCCTGCAGCAGGTCGCCCGGCCGCGAGAAGAAGTACACCGCCGTCTCCTGCACGCGTTCGTTGGTGAAGGCGATCAGAACCGCGCCGACAATGAGCGCGAACACGACGGCCAGGACGGAGATCATGGCGCTGCCGCCGGTGATATCGCGCAGGGTTTGGGTCCAACGTTCAGACCCGTCCTTCTTCACGTTGCCGGGATCCGGAGCTGCCGCAACCGCGGCTGCCGGTACTGACGTGTCACTCACAGTAAGGCCTTCGTTTCGGGGGCGTGTTCGCCGGCCATCATGAGGCCCAGCGTGGCACGGGGGGTGTTGCCGGGCACGATTCCAACGATTTCTCCTCGATACATCACCGCGATGCGGTCCGCGAGAGCGACGACCTCGTCGAGCTCGGTGGATACAACAATCACCGGAATGCCGGAGTCGCGGGTTTCAATGATGCGGGTGTGTACGAATTCGATCGAACCGACATCGAGCCCACGCGTCGGCTGTGCCGCGACAAAGAGGCGCAGCTCACGGCTCAGTTCACGTGCAAGAACAACCTTCTGCTGGTTGCCACCGGACAGCCGGCCGGCTTCCATCTCGCTACCCTGCGAGCGAATGTCGAATTCCCGAATTTTTTCAGCGGCGAACGTGGCTCGAAAACCCAGTTGCAGGTTGCCGGCCTTCACGAACGGCGCCCCGGAGCTGCGGTCGAGCATGAGATTCTCGGCGATGCTGAAATCGGCGATCAGACCGTCTTCGGTGCGGTCCTCGGGAACGAACCCGACGCCGGAATCGAGAATGTGCCGCACGCTGTAGCCGCGCAACGGTTTGCCGTCAAGTTCGATCGACCCGGTGACGTGGTGCTGCAGACCGAGCAACGCTTCGGTCAGCTCGGTTTGACCGTTACCCTGCACACCGGCGATCGCGAGCACCTCACCGGCCTGCACATCAAAACTCACGCTGTTGACGACGATCTGGTTGCGGGAGTCGATCACCGAGAGGTTTTTCACCGATAGGGCCGTTCCGCGCAGTTCGGGGGCGTTCTTGTGCACGGTCAATTCGACGGCGCGGCCGACCATGAGCGAGGCCAGCTCCGCGTTCGTCGCGGTCGGCGACGCCTCACCGACGACGGTTCCCAGGCGGATGACGGTGATGCGGTCCGCCACAGCGCGCACCTCCCGCAGTTTGTGCGTGATGAACACGATCGAGGTGCCGGACTCGGCGAGCTGGCGCATGATGATCATGAGCTCGTCGGTTTCTTGCGGCGTCAGCACAGCGGTGGGTTCGTCGAACACCAGCACCCTGGCATCCTGGGACAGCGCCTTGATGATCTCGACGCGCTGCTGCACACCGACCGGCAGGTCTTCGATGAGGGCGTCGGGATCGATGTCGAAGCCGAAACGGTCCGAGATCTCTCGCACCTTGGCCCGGGCGGCGCTGAGATCGAGGCGGCCGCCGAAGGTGGTCTGCTCGTGGCCGAGCACGACATTTTCGGCGACGGTGAACACGGGAACGAGCATGAAGTGCTGGTGCACCATGCCGATTCCCGCTTTCATGGCGTCGCCCGGCCCGGCGAATTTCTGCACCGTGTCGTCAAGCAGGATCTCGCCCTCTTCGGCGATATACAGGCCGTACAACACATTCATCAGGGTGGACTTGCCCGCGCCGTTCTCGCCCAGAAGGGCGTGAATTTCACCTGACTCGACCGTGAGGGAGATGTTGTTGTTGGCCACCAGCGCACCGAAGCGCTTGGTGATACCGCGAAGTTCGAGCTTCATTCATCCTGAATTCTTGGGTCGAGCATGGCGGGGACTGCACGAGGGTAATGAAATGGGGAGGCCAATATCCGGCCTCCCCATTTCACGTAGCCTATTTCTGCTTGGGCGAAGCGGGCGATTCGACCGTGATCGAACCGTCGATGATGCCGGCCTTGATGCCGTCAACGTCATCAGATATCGTCGCAGACACCTTGGACTCGAAGTCGTGGAACGGTGCGATGCCCACTCCTTCGTTGTCGAGGGTTCCGACGTAGGCCGTCACGTCGAACGTGCCGGATCCGGAGGCCGTCACGACGTCAGACACGGCGAGCTTGATGTCCTTCAGAATGCTGGTCAGGAACAGGCTGGAACCGGCCGGGTTGGTCTCGAACAGGTCGGCGTCAACACCGACCATGGCGATGTCCTTGCCCGAGCTCTTGATCGCTTCGATCGCGCTCAGAAAGATCGGTCCACCAACGGGCAGGAGCACGTCGGCGTTCTGGTCGATCAGGCCCTGCGCCTTGGCGAGGGAGTCGACGCCAGCAACGAAGCCACCGGTGAATGAGCCGGTCTGCGAGGCGACGTCCCAGCCAATGGTCTTTACGGCGGTGCCGTTCTTCTCGTTGTAGTACGCGACGCCGTCAGCGAAGCCGTCCATGAAGATCGTGACCGGGGGGATCTGCAGTCCGCCATAGGTGCCGACGACGGCGGTCTTGCTGTAACCGGCTGCGACATAGCCGGCCATGAAACCGGCCGGGGCGGTGTCGAACAAGATGGGCTTGATGTTCGGCGCGTCAACCTTGCCGTCAAAGTTGAGGTCGGCATCATTGTCGATGATGGCGTAGTTGACTTCGGGGTTGGCGAGAGCCGACTCGACGGTGGCCGCTGCGAGGTTGAACCCGACGGTCACGATGAGGTTGCAGCCCTGGTCAACGAGGTTTTGCACGTTCGACTGGTAGTCGGTCTCCGCAGCGGACTCGACCGTTTTCGGCGTGACGCCGAGGGCGTCTGCAGCCTCGTTGAGGCCCTCGAAGCCGAGCTGGTTGAAGGACTGGTCGTCGAATCCACCCTGATCGGACACCATGCACGGCAGAAAGTCGCTGGCAGCGGCAGAGTTGGTGTCATTGGTGGCGGCGGGCGCCTGGGCACAGGCCGAGAGCATCGCCACGGTGCCAAACATTGCAAGACCGGCAAGTACGGTCTTACGGGTCGAAATTGTCAAGAGGACCTCCTGGATGCTGCCCAGCTAGATCGCGCGGGCATCGTGCGGTACACGTTACCGAATGAAACCCTGCGCAGATGAGCAATGTGCGTGCGCGACCGAGTCGTTACCAAGCCGCGACATTGCGGACACAATTCTCCTCTTATTGGGGTGAACTGGGTCCTTTCACCGCGATGATCCCGGCTATGATCGCAGCCCTGATCTGGTTCATTTCGTCCACGAGTTCAGCAGAAACCAGGGCGGCCTGATCGTGGAAATCGGCGATCTCGACGCCGCCGTTCTTCAGAGTGCCCACGAAAGCCGTGTTGTCGAAGGTCCCATCGAGGTCGGCCCCGATGGTCTCCACCACTGCGGCCGACGTGTTCTTGAGCACGCTCGTGAGCACGACCGACTGAAATTGTTGCGGCAGCGTGACGTAGCCGTCGTTGTCGACCCAAATGATGGAGACGCCCGGTGTCTCGATCGCGGCAGCGGCCGCACCCTGCCCGACCTGACCGGCCACCGGCAGAATGATGTCGGCGCCCTGGTCTATAAACGACTGGGCGAGGGCCTTGCCCTTGTTGACGTCTTCGAAGTCACCCGTGAAACTACCATCCTGGGTGTCTTTGTTCCAGCCAAGCACCTGCACATCAGCCCTGTGCTTGTCGTTGTACATGGCGACACCGTCGACAAAACCGTCCATGAACAGGGTGACGGGTGGCTGGTTACCGCCGCCGAACGTCGCCACGATGCCGGTCTTGCTCACGCCGGCTGCGAGGTAGCCGGCCAGAAAGGACGCCTGGGCGGTGTCGAACACGATGGGTTTCACATTGGGCGCATCGACGACCTCGTCGACGATCGCGAAGTGCACGTCGGGGTTGGCGGTCGCCTCGGCGAGCGTGGCATCGGCGAGTTCGTAACCAACGGTGAGCACGAATTGGCAGCCGGTGGCGACGGCCTGACTCACGTTGGGTGCCAGGTCCGTCTCCGACGTCGACACGATCGCGTCGGTGTTGATGCTGTACTTCGTCGCCGCCTCCTGCAGGCCTTCCCAGCTGGACTGGTTGAAGGAGCGGTCTTCGAGACCGCCCGAGTTGGTGACCATGCGGGCGCAGTAGGCGGGGGCATCCGCTGTTGGGCTCGAGACCGGGGTCGGCGCTTTGGCGCACGCCACGAGGAGCAGGACGGAGACCGCGGCTACGGCGGGGACTGCGATCAAACGGCGCATGGCACTCCTTCACACTGAACTCGAATTTTACGCGCTGGTCGAGCTTGTCGAGACCATGGCGCTCGACAGTGTGGTTTCGACGGGCTCAGCCGACGAGTCATCCTAGAGCACGTCGCTGGAACCGGAGAGCTTGAGCGCGTCGACGACCGCCTTCACCTTCTGGGCGTTCGCGCTCGTTGTCACCAGCAGAGCGTCGGGGGTGTCGATGACCACGATGTCTTCGACGCCGATGAGGGCAATCATGCGGCCGGTGTGGCTGACGACGATGCCGCTCGACGAGTCGGCGAGCACCCGAGCGCCCTCGCCGAGGATGGCCAGGTTAGATTTGCGACCGTTGGAGTGCAGCTTGGCGATCGAGGCGAAGTCGCCCACGTCGTCCCAGTCGAACTGGCCGGGAATCACGACGAGCTTGCCGGCCGCGGCCGCCGGTTCGGCGACCGAATAGTCGATGGCGATTTTCTTGAGGCGAGGCCAGACCTTATCGACCACGGCGCCGCGGGCCGGGGTGTCCCACGCTTCGGCCAGCTCCATCAGCCCGGCGTGCAGCTCGGGCTCGGCCGACGCAATTTCGGCCAGCAGACGGTCAGCACGTGCTATGAAGATGCCGGAGTTCCAGAGATAGTTGCCATCAGACAGGTACTCTTCGGCGATTTCCGGGCTGGGCTTCTCGACGAAGGAGTCGACAGCGAGGGCGGACGGGGCGCCATCCACCGCGAGCGCGGCAGCACTCTTGATGTAGCCGAAGCCGATCGCGGGCTCCGTCGGCTGAATACCGATGGTCACGATGTAGCCCGCGTCCGCAGCGGCGACGGCCTCGGTCACGGCCACGCGAAAAAGCGCATCACCCTTGATGACCTGGTCGGCAGGGAATGATCCGATGATGACGCCCGGCTCGCGCAGCTGCAGAATGGCAGCGGCCAGGCCGATCGCAGCGGTCGAGTCGCGCGGTTCGCTCTCCAGAACAACATTCGGGTCGGCTAATTCGGGCAGCTGCTGCTCAACCGCTGCGCGATGGGCGCGCCCGGTGACGACCATGATGCGCTGCTCGGTCGACAGCGGAACCAGGCGATCCCAGGTGTCGCGCAGCAGGGTCTGGCCGGAGCCGGTGAGGTCGTGCAGAAATTTGGGGGCATCCGCTCGCGATAGCGGCCACAGCCGGGAACCGATTCCGCCGGCAGGAATCACGCTGTACAGGCGGTCGAGGGGCTCACTGGGCGTAATCACACGCCCAGACTACCGGGCAGCCCCGACACGACTGTTCATGCGCCCGTCACCCGGCGGCAATGCCGGGTGCCTAGCCTCCAATTATGCGGATCGCAGTCATCAGCGAAAGTTTCCTCCCCACGGTCAGCGGGGTGACCACGAGCGTCTGCAAGGTGCTCGAGCATCTGGCAGCCAACGGACACGAGGCAATGGTCATCGCCCCCTCCGGCGCCCCGGCCGAATACGCCGGATTTGCCGTGCACACCGTCTCGGCCGTGAACTACCGCGAGTTTCCGGTGGGCATGCCCAGCCCGCAGGTTCAAAAACTTCTCGCCGACTTTCGCCCTGATGTGCTGCACGCCGCCTCGCCGTTTTTGCTCGGTGCGCAGGGCATCAGCGCGGCCAACCGGCTCGACATTCCCTCGGTCGCGATCTTTCAAACGGATGTCGCGGGCTACGCTCACCGAAATCACCTCGGCCCGGCCACCGCGCTGGCCTGGCGATTTGTGAAGTGGGTGCACGAGGGGGCCACTCGCACCCTGGTTCCGTCATCGTCGTCGATGGCCGCCCTGCTGCGCCTCGGCGTTCCCCGGCTGGCCCTGTGGACCCGCGGCGTCGACCTGACCGGTTTTCACCCGAACCTGAAAAACGATCCAGCGGTCAAAGCACTGCGGGAGCGAATTGCTCCACCGGCCCAAACCCCCAGAGCGCAGGGGGCCGTGCGCGATGTGATCGTCGGTTATGTCGGTCGCATGGCGCCGGAAAAGCAGGTGGAGCGACTGCGCGCGCTTCGCGGGCTGCCGGGCATCCGTTTGGCACTAGTCGGCGATGGGCCGAGCGTACCTTCTATACATCGAGCCCTCGAGGGCCTGCCGGTCACCTGGCTGGGCCGACTCTCGGGGCGCGAACTCGCCGTTGCGTACGCGAGCTTTGACGTGTTTGTGCACGCTGGCACCGAGGAGACGTTCGGGCAGACCATTCAGGAGGCGCACGCCGCTGGGCTCCCAGTAGTGGCTCCGCACGCAGGCGGTCCGATCGATCTCGTCGCGCACGGAGAGAATGGTTACCTGTTTCGGCCGGACGATGATCGCGATCTGCGACACTGGGTGTGCCAGCTCGCGCGTGACCCCGTGCTGCGCGCGCGCATGGGCGAAGCCGGCCGCCGCGCAGTGCTCGGACATTCCTGGTCGACGGTCTGCGCCGAGCTGGTTGACTACTACGAGCAGGCGATCGACGAGCGGCTCGCCGTGCGCGCCAACACACACGTACCCCCGTCGATGCAACGTTAGATACCCACAACCGGCACGAGCGGCAGCACAATCGTCACGCCGCGCCTACACACAGGTACCCCATCGATGCAACCTTAGGCAACCCTAACCGGCACGAGCAGGCTGAGCGCTTGTAGAATAACAACATGCGCTTGTAGCGCATTCCCGGTCTCTTTTCAGAGCCACTATTCAGCCAGGGAGGGTTGTTCATGCCACAGACGGCAGGAACCCTAGATTCTCAGCAGAAGACGACGTCACGTCGCCCCGCCGGCACCCTGTATCGGGGTAACACGGGCATGTGGTCGTGGGTCTTACACCGCATCACGGGTGTAGCGATCTTCTTCTTTCTGCTCGTTCATATTCTCGACACGGCACTCGTTCGGGTCAGCCCCGAAGCCTACAATGCGGTCATTTCGCAATACCAGACGCCGATCATGGGCCTCGGTGAGGTCGCACTCGTCGGCGCCATCGTGTTCCACGCCTTCAACGGACTCCGCATCATTTTGATCGACTTCTGGAACGCCAAATACCAGCGGGTACTGTTCTTCGTCGTCATCGGCCTCTGGGTCGTCACGATGCTGGGCTTCGCGCCGCGCCATCTCATCAACGTGTTCAACCACTAGGGGGCGACAGATATGACCTCAACAATCGAAGCTCCCCGCAGCCCGTCCACCCGCTCAACAAAAAAGAGCGGTGTCAACTGGGAAAAGTGGGGCTGGATCTACATGCGCGTGTCCGGCGTCGTGCTGGTCGTGCTCATCTTCGGACACCTGTTCGTCAACCTCATGATCGGTGAGGGCGTCAGCGCCCTGAACTTCGCGTTCGTCGCCGGCAAGCTGACCAACCCGTTCTGGATGACCTGGGACGTCATCATGCTGTGGCTCGCCCTGATTCACGGCGGCAACGGCATGCGCACCCTGGTCAATGACTACGCCACCTCGCGGATCAGCCGCGGCATCCTGAAGATCGCTATTTTGGTCAGCGTTGTCTCGTTGATCGTGCTCGGCACCCTCGTGGTGTTCACCTTCGATCCCTGCCCCGCCGGTGCGCCCGCCGACCTCGTGGCCTCGTTCTGTAAGTCCCTCTAGGAGCTGCACACACAAAAATGATTTCCTCCACTACACCCACGGAGCCCACCGTCGTAGACGGCGTGCACTACCACCAGCACGACATCGTCATCGTGGGAGCGGGTGGAGCTGGCATGCGTGCCGCCATCGAAGCCGGCCCCCACGCCAGCACGGCGGTCATTTCCAAGCTCTACCCGACGCGTTCGCACACCGGTGCGGCACAGGGCGGGATGGCCGCGGCCCTCGCCAACGTTGAGGAAGACAACTGGGAATGGCACACCTTCGACACGATCAAGGGTGGCGACTATTTGGTCGACCAGGACGCCGCCGAGATTCTCGCCAAGGAAGCCATCGACGCGGTCATTGACCTCGAGAACATGGGCCTGCCGTTCAACCGCACCCCCGAAGGCAAGATCGACCAGCGTCGCTTCGGCGGCCACACCCGCGACCACGGCAAGAGCCCGGTTCGTCGCGCCTGCTACGCCGCCGACCGCACCGGCCACATGATTCTGCAGACGCTGTACCAGAACTGCGTCAAGCACGGCATCAACTTCTTCAACGAGTACTACGTTCTCGACCTCGTCATGACCAACGTCGACGGCGTCGACCAGCCGTCGGCCGTCGTTGCCCTCGACCTGTCGAGCGGCGAGCTGCACGTATTCCAGGGCAAGGCGTTCATCTTCGCCACCGGCGGTTTCGGCAAGATCTACAAGACCACCTCGAACGCCCACACCCTCACCGGTGACGGCGTCGGCATCGTCTGGCGCAAGGGCCTGCCGCTGGAGGACATGGAGTTCTTCCAGTTCCACCCGACCGGCCTGGCCGGGCTGGGCATCCTCTTGACCGAGGGAGCCCGCGGCGAGGGCGCCATTCTGCGAAACGCGAGCGGTGAGCGTTTCATGGAACGTTACGCTCCGACCATCAAGGATCTTGCCCCGCGCGACATCGTCTCGCGGTGCATGCTCAAGGAGGTCGCTGAGGGTCGTGGCGCCGGGCCCGACAAGGACTACCTCTACCTGGATTGCACCCACCTCGGCAAGGAACTGCTCGAGACCAAGCTTCCCGACATCACCGAGTTCGCCCGCACCTACCTCGGCGTCGACCCGGTCACCGAGCCGGTGCCCGTCATGCCGACCGCGCACTACGCGATGGGCGGTATCCCGACCAACGTGAAGGCCGAAGTCTGGCGCAACAACGAGCAGGTCGTTCCCGGCCTCTACGCCGCCGGCGAGTGCGCCTGCGTCTCCGTGCACGGCTCCAACCGTCTCGGCACCAACTCGCTGCTCGATATCAACGTGTTCGGCAAGCGCGCCGGCAACAACGCGCTCGAGTACGTCAAGACGGCCGAGTTCGTTCCGCTGCCGGAAGATCCGGCCCGGGAGGTGCGCGAACTGCTGGAAGGCATCCGCTCGTCGACCGGAACCGAGCGCATCGCCGTGCTGCGCAAGATTCTGCAGGAGGAGATGGACAAGAAGGCTCAGGTGTTCCGCACCGACGAGTCCCTCGCCGAGGTCACAGAGACCATCCACCTGCTGCGTCAGCGCTACAAGAACATCGGTGTACAAGACAAGGGCCGTCGGTTCAACACCGACCTGCTCGAGGCCGTTGAACTGGGCTTCTTGCTCGACCTCGCCGAGGTTGTTGTCTACTCGGCCCGCAACCGCCGGGAAAGCCGCGGCGGACACCAGCGCGAGGACTTCCTCGTGCGCGACGACGAGAACTATCTCAAGCACACAATGGCGTACCTGAAGGGTGACGCCATGTCAGCGGATGCCGCCGACCACATCAAGCTCGACTGGAAACCGGTTGTCATCACCCGCTACCAGCCGATGGAGAGGAAGTACTAATGAGTACCGCCACGATCGATAACAAGCCCGTCGTTCCCGAAGAGATCAAGTCCTTCACGGTCACACTCATTGTTCGCCGTTTCAACCCTGAGGTCGACGACGAGCCGCACTGGCAGGACTTCGACGTGCAGCTCTACCCGACCGACCGTGTGCTCGACGCGCTACACAAGATCAAGTGGGAGCAGGACGGTTCCCTGACCTTCCGTCGCTCCTGCGCGCACGGCGTCTGCGGCTCGGATGCCATGCGCATCAACGGCCGCAACCGCTTGGCCTGCAAGACGCTGATGAAGGACCTCGACGTCACGAAGCCCATCTACGTGGAAGCCATCAAGGGCTTGCCGCTGGAGAAGGACCTCATCGTGGACATGGAGCCGTTCTTCGACTCCTTCAAAGAGGTGCAGCCTTTTCTCGTTGCCAAGAGCAAGCCGGTTGACGGCAAGGAACGCCAGCAGACCGTTGCCCAGCGCGCCCGCTTCGACGACACGACAAAATGTATTCTCTGCGCCGCCTGCACCTCCAGCTGCCCGGTGTTCTGGACTGACGGCCAGTACTTCGGTCCGGCCGCGATCGTCAACGCGCACCGTTTCATCTTCGACTCCCGCGATGAGAATGCGGCCGTGCGCCTCGATATTCTCAACGACCAGGAGGGCGTGTGGCGTTGCCGCACGACCTTCAACTGCACGGATGCCTGCCCCCGCGGCATCCAGGTGACCCAAGCCATCGCCGAGGTCAAGCAGGCCATCCTGCGTGGCAAAGCGTAACCGCGTTATCGTCTGAAAAATACCCTCGTCACTTCGACGGGGGTTTTTTTCGCGCTGTTCGGCTGACGACACGTGGGCTGGTACGGCGGTTAAACTAACACCGTGAAAGAGCTTCAGGCGCGCATCCAGGCATGGCGACCCGTGCGGGTCTTCGCCCACTTCACAACGGTGGGCGGCAGCATCCTCGCCGGTGGAATGTCGTATCAAGCCATCTTCGCCATCTTCGCGGCCGTCTGGGTGGGGTTCTCCATCGCTGGCCTGTTTCTCACCGCGAACCAGGGACTCCTCAATGCTCTCTACGCGATCATCAACCAGTCGATTCCGGGTCTGATCGGCAGCAAGGGCATCGTCGACCCGGAGGTGCTCGCCACAGCGGGTATCCTCACCTGGACCGGCGCCATCGCCCTCGCCGGGCTGCTCCTGACCGCTCTGGGTTGGCTCTCGACGACGGCGCAAGCCGTGCGCACTGTCTTTGGCATGCCCCCACAAACCACGTTCTTCATCTGGGTCAAACTGCGTGAGCTCGGCCTCGGGCTGCTGTTCGGCCTGGCCCTGGTCGTGTCGGCGCTCGTCTCCCTCGCCAGCACGGCGCTCCTGGGTGCCCTGTTCGGCCTCTTTCAGATTCCACAGGATTCGATCTTCTACGAGGCCTCCGCCCGCGGCATCGGCCTCGCAGTCGTGCTCGTCATCGATACGCTCACTCTCGCCGGTCTGTTCCGGGTCTTGTCGCGGGTGCGCATTCCGGTGCGACGTCTATTTGCTGGGGCACTGCTTGGCGGTATCGCCCTCGGAATAGTGAAGGTTCTCGGCGGCGCGCTGCTCGGCGGCGCCAGCCGCAACCCGCTGCTGGCAACCTTCGCCGTGATCATCGGACTGCTGATCTGGTTCAACCTCGTGAGCACTGTCACCCTCATCGCCGCGTCCTGGATCGCGGTCGGCATGGCCGACGCGGGTATTCCACCACACACCCTCAGCGCCGACGAGACTGCAGAAAGCCAACAGAAGCGCATGCACGACGCGCTTCGCCTGACCGCGCAGGCCGAGCTCACTGCAGCCAGGGCAGACCTCGATGCATCACCCTGGTATGCCCGGTGGCCCGCCGGGCGACGGTTGAAGGCGGCCGAGGCTCAGGTGGCCGAGTATGCCAGGGCCGATGCGGCACACGTGCGCTAACTAGACTTGACCCATGTCGTCTCCCAAACCCCTTCGTATTGCCAGCATCAACACGAACGGGGTCCGAGCCGCATACCGCAAGGGAATGGGCGACTGGCTGAACGCCCGCGACATCGACATTCTGGCGATTCAGGAGGTGCGTGCATCCACGGAAGATCTGGAGGGGCTCCTTGGGCCGGACTGGAACATTCTGCACGATGCGGCCACAGCCAAAGGCCGGGCCGGAGTCGCCCTGGCCAGCCGGTCGTCGGCATCCATTCACCGCGTCACACTCGGCGCCGACGAGTTCGACAGCGCCGGCCGCTGGCTCGAGGCCGACTACGAGGTGAACGGCAAGATCATCAGCGTCGTGAGCACCTATGTGCACTCCGGCGAGACCGACACTCCCAAGCAGGTCGAAAAATACAAGTTTCTCGACGCCATGATCGCCCGGCTGCCCGAGCTGACCGAGTCCAGCCCGCTCGCGCTCGTTCTCGGCGACCTGAACGTGGGGCATCGCACACTCGATATCAAGAACTGGCGCGGCAACAAGAAGCACGCCGGTTTTCTTCCGCAGGAGCGCGAGTATTTTGACCGCATCCTCGGAGCGGAAGGCGACCCGGGCTACAACGCGGGTGCCGGACTCGGGTGGGTCGACGTCGGACGAAAATGGGCCGGCGAGGTCGAGGGCCCGTACACCTGGTGGTCCCAGCGCGGCCAGGCGTTCGACACCGACACCGGGTGGCGGCTTGACTACCATTTGGCCAGCCCGCAGCTGGCGGCATCCGTTCTGCATTATGCGGTCGATCGGGCCGCGGCGTACGACCAGCGCTGGAGCGACCACTCCCCTGTCGTCGTGGACTACGACCTGTCGGGAGACGACAACTCATGACCAAACCACGCCTCTATTCGGGCATGCAGCCCTCAGCCGAGTCCCTGCAGATCGGTAATTACATTGGTGCGCTGCTGAACTGGAAGTCGTTGCAGCAGACGCACGACGCGTTCTTCTCCATCGTCGATCTGCACGCGATCACCGTCGCCCAAGAACCGGCGAAGCTGCGCGAGAACACGCGCGGCACGGCAGCGCAGTACATCGCGGCCGGGATCGATCCGTCGGTGTCGACCCTGTACGTGCAGTCGCATGTCGCCGCGCACGCACAGCTGGCCTGGGTGCTCAACACCATCACCGGTTTCGGTGAGGCGAGCCGTATGACGCAGTTCAAAGACAAGTCCGTGCGGCACGGCGCCGACGCGACCACCGTGGGTCTGTTCGCCTACCCAACCCTCATGGCCGCCGATATTCTTCTGTACCAGAGCGAGGTCGTGCCGGTCGGCGAGGACCAGCGCCAGCACGTTGAACTCACTCGCGACCTCGCGCTGCGCTTCAACTCGCGGTTCGGCGACACCTTCACGATTCCCGAGGTCGCGATCGTCAAAGAGACCGCGAAGATCTACGATCTACAGAATCCGCTGTCGAAGATGAGCAAGTCGGCCGAGTCGCACGCCGGGGTCATCTGGCTTCTCGATGAGCCCGGAGTCACCAAGAAGAAGATCATGCGGGCGGTGACGGATGCCGATGGCGGCGTGGTCTTTGACCGCGAGAACAAGCCGGGGGTGGCCAACCTGCTCACGATCTACTCCGTTCTCGCGTCGCGCTCGATCGAGTCGCTCGAAAACGAGTACGCGGGGCGCGGCTACGGTGACCTGAAGAAGGGCCTCGTCGAGGTCGTGCTGGGAACGTTTGATCCGATCCGTGCGCGCGTCGCCGAACTGCTCGGTGACCCGGCCGAGCTGGATCGTCTGCTGGCCTCGAACGCGGCCCGCGCCGACGCGGTGGCAAACGAGACTCTGGCCACCGTCTACGACCGGGCCGGCTTCCTGCCGCGCCGCTGATGCGTGCCTTCGCGCTCGCCTCCCCGGTGGTTCTGCTCAATCAGCCCGCAGCCAGCGACACGGACCGGATCCTTGAGTACTGCCAGGATCCGATCTTTGAGCGCTATTTGACCGTTCCGTGGCCTTACGATCGCAAACACGCCGAGGGTTTCCTCGACGAGTTTGTTCCCGACGGGTGGATGACGGATCGGGAATACACCTGGGCGGTGCGGGAACCGGGTGGATCGGAGCTTTTGGGCGTGATTGGGCTACGGCTGGCCGGGGAATCCGCCACGGCGAAAGCATCCGTGCACCGGGTGGGGTCAATCGGATTCTGGCTGGGCGCCCCCCACCGTGGCCGCGGGCTCATTCCCGAGGCCCAGCGGCTGGTCGCCGATTGGGCGTTCTCCACCGGGACCATCGATGTTCTCCACTGGGAATGCCTCCTCGGCAATGTCGCGTCGGCTCGAGCGGCGTGGAAGTCGGGCTTTCGATATGCCGGGGTATCACAATCCGTCGCCGCGTATCGGGACGGAAGCTATCCGGAGTCCTGGCAGGGCCACCTGGCCGCCGGAGACGACCGCAACCCCCAGCCCTGCTGGCCGGCCGCGGCGCTCGCCCGGTGACCGCTCCACGGGTGGTGCTGTTTGATCTCGACGACACCCTGTTTGCGCACCGGGCCGCGGCCGCCGCGGGCATTCTGCTGCACCTCGACCGGGTCGGCGGCGCATTCGCGACCGGCGACCCGGTAGCCGCGACCGCGCTCTGGGATGCGCTCGAGGAGGAGCATTACCACTCCTACCTCGCCGGCGTCCTGGACTTTGCCGGCCAGCGCCGCGCTCGCGCCCAGGATTTCGCGGCGTCGTATGACATGACGCTGACCGACGCCGAGGCGGATTCCTGGTTCGACGTGTACTTCGAGAGCTACCGGACCAGTTGGCGGCTGCACGACGATGCGCTCCCGTGCTTCGATGCGCTGGCCGAGCTGATTCCCGGGGTGCGCTTTGGCCTCATCACGAACGGCGACCCGGTGTTTCAGGGCGAGAAGATGCGACGTGTCGGCCTGACGGACCGGTTCGAACATGTCATCACGTCGGGCGCGCTCGGTGTTGCCAAGCCCGACGCGCGCATCTTCCGGCACGCCTGCGCGCTGTTCGACGTGCCCGTGGAGACAGCGGTTTACGTCGGAGATCGACTCCGCACGGATGCCCTGGGCGCTGCCGCTGCGGGGCTGATGGGGGTCTGGCTCAACCGAGCCGCGGCATCGCCTGCACAAGTTGACGAAATCGAAGCCACCCAACGAGGAATTCTCCGTATCGAGTCCTTAAAAGTACTTCCCCCTCTGCTGACAAAGTAACGTGCGAGCACAAGAAGTGCCCGTATGGACCTGCCATACGGGTACTTCTTGTACTCGCGCGCTTTGCGGGCGAGGGTTAGAGAACGTCGTCGTCTACCCAGTCGAGGGTCTTTGTGACGGCCTTCTTCCAGTTGCGCAGCAGACGTGCCGCGTCCTCCGGGTCCATGGCGGGCTCCCAGCGGGAGTCTTCCTGCCAGTTCGAGCGCAGGTCGTCCAGACCGCTCCAGAAGCCCACGGCGAGGCCGGCCGCGTATGCGGCACCCAACGCGGTGGTCTCGGCGACGACCGGACGCACGACGGGCACGCCGATGATATCGGCCTGGAATTGCATGAGCAGATCGTTCACGGTGGCACCGCCGTCGACCTTCAGCTCGGTCAATGGCACTCCGGAGTCAGCGTTGACCGCGTCGAGCACCTCGCGGGTCTGATAGGCGATGGCCTCGAGCGCCGCTCGGGCAATGTGGCCCTTGTTCACGTAGCGGGTGAGGCCGACGAGCGCGCCGCGGGCGTCTGACCGCCAGTACGGTGCGAACAGCCCGGAGAACGCCGGCACGAAGTACGCCCCGCCGTTGTCCTTGACCGTCTTGGCCAGGTCTTCGATCTCGGAGGCGTTATTGATGATGCCGAGCTGGTCACGCATCCACTGTACGAGCGAGCCGGTAACAGCGATCGAGCCCTCGAGCGCGTAATGCACGGGTGCATCGCCGAGCTTGTAACCCACCGTGGTGAGCAAGCCGTTCTTTGAGTGGATGATCTCGGTTCCGGTGTTGAAGATCAGAAAGTTTCCGGTGCCGTAGGTGTTCTTCGCTTCACCCTGGCCGAACGCGGCCTGGCCGAACGTCGCCGCCTGCTGGTCACCGAGGATGCCGGCGATCGGTACCTCGCGCAGCAGGCTGTGCCCGCTTGCGGTGCCGTAGACCTCAGAGGACGACTTGATCTCGGGCAGCATCGATTTGGGCACGTCGAAGATGGCGAGGATCTCGTCGTCCCACTGCAGGGTTTTGAGGTCCATGAACATGGTGCGGCTCGCGTTGGTGACGTCGGTCGCGTGTACGCCTCCCTCGGTGCCACCGGTCAGGTTCCACAGAACCCACGAGTCGGTGGTGCCGAACAACAGGTCGCCGGCATCCGCTTTCTCGCGTGCTCCCTCGACGTTTTCAAGGATCCAGACAATCTTGGTGCCGGAGAAGTAGGTGGCCAGGGGAAGGCCGACCTTGGCTTTGAACCGTTCGACGCCGCCGTCAGCGGCGAGACGGTCGACGATGTCCTGGGTGCGGGTGTCCTGCCAGACGATGGCGTTGTAAACGGGTACGCCGGTGTTTTTATCCCAGACGACAGCGGTTTCACGCTGGTTGGTGATGCCGACGGCTTCGATGTCGTGGCGGGTGATGTTTGCCTTCGACAGTGCCTGGCCGATGGCCTCACGGGTGTTGTCCCAGATTTCTTTCGGGTCATGCTCGACCCAGCCGGCCTGCGGCAGAATCTGTTCGTGCTCAAGCTGACCGATCGAAATGATCGACCCGGCCTTGTCGAAGATGATCGCGCGGGAGCTCGTGGTTCCCTGGTCGATGGCGAGAACGTACTTGGCCATGTGTAACTCCTTTGTTGTTCCAGGTGAGAATTCAGATATCAGCGGATGCTGCAGAATACGTCGGCGACCTTAGCCCAGGATGGGCAGCAGTAGACCCGACGAGGCACCGGCGAGCACGCCGCCGATGATCGGGCCAACGACCGGCACCCACGAGTAGGACCAGTCGCTCGAACCCTTGCCCTTGATCGGGAGCAGGAAGTGCGCGATACGCGGTCCGAGGTCACGGGCCGGGTTGATGGCGTAACCGGTCGGCCCGCCGAGGGAGGCGCCGATCGCGATCACGAGCAGGGCCACCGGCAGGGCACCGAGCGCGGCGAGCCCGCCACCGTCACCATTACGGCCGAAGCTGATGACGACGAAGACGAGTACGAAGGTGCCGATGATCTCGGTTACGAGGTTCCAGCCGTAAGACCGGATAGCCGGGCCGGTGGAGAACACACCGAGTTTGTTGGCCGCGTCGGGCTCCTGGTCGAAGTGCTGCTTGTAGGCCAGCCACACAACGACGGCACCAAGAATTGCACCGAGCATCTGACCGGCGATGTAGGTGAGGATCGAGATCAGATTGACCGGCACGCCAGACCCGAATTCGGTAACGCCACTGGCGACGAGGCCGAGGGTGACCGCAGGGTTGAGGTGAGCGCCCGAGTTGTAGGCGGCGATCACACCGGCATACACCGCAAGGCCCCAACCGATCGTGACCATGAGAAAGCCGCCGCCCAAGCCCTTGTTCTTGGCGAGTGCGACGTTGGCGACCACGCCGCAACCGAGGAGCAAGAGGATGGCCGTTCCCACGACCTCTGACATAAAGACGACACCGAGATTGTCCACATTGACCTTTCTGATGGGGTACTGCTATCCACCGACTGACCTAGTTGTCACGTGCGGCGGTCGTGCATCACGTCTAAAACGTATCGGCGCCCGGGTCGGCTCCGGACGGTTTTCACTGCACGTTTGTGCAGATTACCGGCGATCGCTGGCCCGGGCGCATTGCCTGCGCGACGAGAGGGGCGGCCTAACTGACGGGTGCCAGGTCGACCCCGTGGACGTCGATCAGGATGCCGCGAGCCAGCTCGATCTCCTCAGCCCGGCGCCCGGCGTCCCAGCCAAGAACGGGGGCGACGACGAGCGCGAGTTCCTCGATCAGCGGGGTGGTCACGGCGCCGACGAAGGCCATACTGGTGCGGCGCAGGAGCACGTCCATCAAGCGCACAACGCTCTCCGTCGAGGCCAGAAATTCGATCTCGCGGCGGGTGTAGGCGGGGTTGTGCTGGAGGGGGGCATCTGCTGAACCGGTCGGATCGGTCAGAAACTTAATGACCTCGCTCGCCCTAGTACCGTAGCGGGAGAGCAGGGCTGCGGCGCGATCGGTGCCGACCTCATCGCCGTGCGCGGTGACCCAGACGAGGTGGGCGGCCTCCGTGGCGGGAAAGTCGCGCCCACCGCCGATGGCGCGGCCCTCGGTGGAGACGGTGCGTGGCAGGCCGAGCAATTTCATAATGTCGGTGCTCAGGTTTTCGGCGAGGGCGCGGAAGGTGGTCCACTTGCCACCGACCAGGCTGAGCAGGGTTCCGTCGGCGGCGCCCGTGCGGGGCAACGGACGCGACTCGATGCGGTAATCGCGGGAGACGAAACCGGGAGCTTCATCGTCGTGGCGCGGCAGCGGGCGCACGCCGGAAAAGCGGAACACGATGTGCGATCGGTTGACCGGGACGGTTGGGAAAACGTGCGCGACGAGATCAATGAAATAATCGATCTCGTCTTCGGTGCAGCGGACCGGTTGGGTCATGTCGTGCTCGAGGTCGGTGGTACCGACCAGAACGCGGCCCTTGAGCGGGTAAATCAGCACGATGCGGCCGTCTTCGTGCTCGAAGAAAATCTCGCCGCCACCGGTCGCCGCGAGCAGTTCCGGGTTATCGAGCACGACGTGGGAGCCCTTGGTGCCGCCCATGAACCGGCTCGGCTGGCCGAGAGCGTTATTGGTCAGGTCGGTCCACGGCCCGCTCGTGTTGACGACGACATCTGCTTGGAAGGTAAATTCTTCGCCGGTAATCGTGTTGCGGAGGAGTACGCCGTGCTCGTTCATGCCGGCGGCTTCGACGTAGTTCGCGGCGCGGGCGTGCGGGCCGGCGTCGAGGCCGTCATGCAGCACGTCCAGGGCGAGGCGCTCGGGGTCGTCCATGGCGGCGTCGTAATAGGTGGCCGTGTACTTGAGGCCGGGGTTCAGCAAGGGCAAGGCTGCGAGCGCTTTCGTGCGGCCCTTGAACTCGTGGCGGGGCACCGTTCCACCGTCGCGGGAGAAAGAGTCGTAGATCATCATGCCGATTTTGATGAGCATGGCGCCGCGCTCAACGTGTTTGGCCCCCTGCTTATGGGTAAGAAACCGCAGCGGCGCGGCCATCACGCCGGAAAAAGTGGAAAAGATGGGAATGGTCGTCTTTAGCGGCTTGACGTAGTGCGGCGCGATCTTGAGCAGGCCGTTCCGCTCCGTCACCGATTCCTTGACCAGACGAAACTCGCCGTTTTCTAGGTAGCGCACCCCGCCGTGGATCATGTGCGAGCTGGCCGACGAGGCACCGGAGACATAATCGTTCTTCTCGACGATGACCACGTCGACGCCCTGCAGGGCGAGATCGCGGAAGGTGGCGATGCCGTTGATGCCGGCGCCAATGATGAGCACTTGGGCGCGGGGGCGTTCGGAGATCGCGGACGAAGTCTGTGAGTTTAAGAACGACACTGTTGTCACCTCTGTCTCGGGGCTTGCCCCGTTTCAATTTGCGCGGGGCACGCCATATGAATAGATTCATTCTGACAGTCCGACACAATTTCTCAACTGGATTGAACATACGTGCAAGGAGCCGTTGTGACCTTCGATACTGATCCCGTGCAGTCCGAGCGCAGCCGCGACGCCCTCACCGCGGCGCACCTGTATTACATGCAGGACCTCACGATGGATGCCATCGCCCACGAGCTGCACACCTCCCGTTCCTCGGTTTCCCGCCTGCTCAGCCACGCGCGCGCGACCGGTTTGGTCGACATTCAGATCAAGTCACCACTGGACGCTCCGAGTCACCTCGAGCAGCAGATCGGCGCTCGGTTTGAAATCACCGCGCACGTCGTGCCGGTTCCCGACAGTGCGAGCGACGTCGATCGGCTCGAGCGCGTGGCGCTCTCGGTTGCACGAATTCTCGGTCAATACTTCGACTCCAACATGACCATGGGAATCGCTTGGGGTTCCACCATGAACGTAATCAGCCGGCACGTGACCCCGAAGCAAACGCACAACTCGCAGATCGTGCAGCTCAACGGTGCCGGAAACATGCGCACGACCGGT
Organism: Cryobacterium sp. CAN_C2; assembly: GCF_015751745.1. Lineage (NCBI taxonomy): Bacteria > Bacillati > Actinomycetota > Actinomycetes > Micrococcales > Microbacteriaceae > Cryobacterium > Cryobacterium sp. CAN_C2. The sequence continues at coordinate 107,955 of NZ_JADOUX010000005.1, read as the reverse complement.
CTCGGTTACGCGAGTGAGATTCTCGGCCGCTTCGGTACGGCCTTCGGCGCGCACGTACAGCAGTTTCCGGTGCCCGCTTTCTTCGACGACCCCGCAACCAAGCAGGCGCTGTGGCGGGAGCGCAGCGTCAGCCGCCTGCTCGACAAGCAAGCCATCATGGACATCGCCCTGTTCGGCCTCGGGTCCCCCTTCTCCGGCGTGATCAGCCGCGTCTACGCCGGCGGCTACCTCGAGCAGGCGGAATTCGACGCCCTGGGCGCGGCCGGCGTGGTCGGCGACGTGGCAACCGTGTTCTATCGCGCCGACGGCTCCTCCGACGGCATCGCGCTGAACGAACGCTCTACCGGCCCGGACTTCACCGTTCTGCGCCGCACCCCCCGCCGCATCTGCGTCGTGGCCGGCCGCTCCAAGCTGGCCAGCCTGCGCGGTGCGCTCGCCGCAAAGCTCATCACTGACCTGTTCGTCGATGAGAGCACCGCCCGCGCCCTGGTCGAAGCTTCCCCGGCCCCGTGACCACTCCGGCCATTTTCAGCGGGAATAGCACGACGCACAGGCTGTTGCACTATAAATAGAAGAAGAACTTGCAGTACACGTGCTCCGGGGTCGGTGTAATTCCGAACCGGCGGTGAGAGTCCGCGACCCGTTAGCCCCTTGAGAATTTTTGAGGGGCCAAACGGTTGAGCTGGTGAAACTCCAGCACCGACGGTTAGAGTCCGGACGAGAGGCGCACGAGTCGATTGGTCCCTACGGTCAACCGACGGGATTTTGCGTGGATGCGCACACCCATACCCCGGAGCTCGTCCGAGACGGATGAGAGCGGGATGACCACGAACGCCGACCTCGACACGGGTGTGCAGGGCCCGGCTCTGCACAGCGCCATGCGCCGCGCTCTGGAACTCGCTGCCCGAGGCCCGGCTACCGGTGTGAATCCGCGAGTCGGCTGCGTCATCTTGAATACGGCGGGCGACAGCCTCGCCGAAGGCTGGCATCGAGGTGCCGGAACGGCGCACGCCGAGGTCGATGCCCTGTCGAAGCTCGACCCGGGCGCCGCCCGCGGCGGCACCGCCGTCGTCACGCTCGAACCGTGCAACCATATCGGCCGGACCGGTCCGTGCGTTGTTGCCCTGATCGAGGCTGGCGTCACACGCGTCGTGTACTCCGTGACCGACCCCGGCGAGCACTCCTGCGGCGGGGCCGCGCGGCTGCGCGGCGCTGGTATCGAGGTGCAGGGCGGCGTGCTCGCCGATGAGGGCGAGGCATTTCTCGGCGACTGGCTCGTCGCCGCTCGCCTCAGCCGCCCGTTCGTGACGCTCAAGTCGGCATCGAGTCTCGACGGCCGCGCGGCCGCGGCCGACGGCTCCAGCCGCTGGATCACCGGCGCCGCAGCCCGCCTCGACGTGCATCGGCGTCGCGCCGCCTGCGACACGATCCTGGTCGGTACCGGCACCGTGCTCACCGACGACCCGGCGCTGACCGCACGCCGTGCCGATGGCGGGCTGCTCACCCGGCAGCCCGTGCCCGTGGTGGTCGGCCGACGTGAGTTGCCGGCATCCGCTGCCCTGTTCGCGCACCCGCAGAAGCCACTGTTTTTCGACGGTCTCGATCTGCCCGGCCTGCTGGCAGACCTGCACGGCCGGGGCCTGCGCAGCGTCTTCATCGAGGGCGGACCGACCGTGGCGAGCGCCTTTGTCGCCGCCGGGCTGGTCGACGAATACCTCATCTACCTCGCGCCGACGTTGATCGGTGGGCCCCGAGTGGCCCTTGAGGACATCGGCGTGACCGCAATCGGCGAGCAGCGCCGTCTCTCTTTTCAATCCCTCGACCGGCTCGGCGACGATGTGCTCATCGTCGCCCGGCCTCTCACAATCTAAGGAACCCTATGTTCACCGGAATCATCGAGGAGCTCGGCCAGATCGAGCGCATCGATCTGACAGCGGATGCCGCCCGCCTCACCATCCGCGGCCCGCTCGTGGTCCTGGGCACCGGCCACGGCGACTCCATCGCCGTGGCCGGTGTCTGCCTCACCGTGGTGGAGCGCACCCCCGATACCTTCACCGCCGACGTCATGGCGCAGACCCTGCTCATGTCCACGCTGTCTGACGCCCGCGTCGGCTCCCCGGTCAACCTCGAGCGCGCCGCGCTTGTCGGCGGACGCCTCGGCGGCCACATCGTGCAGGGCCACATCGACGGCACGAGCACCGTGCTCGCGGTCATCCCCGGCGAGGCCTGGCGGGTGCTGCGGTTCAGCCTGAGCGCCGAACTCGCGCCGCTCGTCGTCGGTAAGGGCTCGATCGCCATCGACGGCGTCTCCCTCACCGTGAGCAATATCAGCCCGGCCACCGACGCGAGCCAGTGGTTCGAGGTGTCGCTCATTCCCGAGACACTCGCCGCCACCACCCTCGGCGAGCGCAAGGTCGGCGAACGGGTCAACATCGAGACCGATATTCTGGCCCGCCACGTCGAGCGCATGCTGGCCGTCGCCGCCGCCGCGGCAACCCCCGATTCCCAGCACGCAACCGTATCAAGGAGCGCATCATGAGCCTCGCCGATATTCCCTCCGCTCTGGACGCCCTCCGCCTCGGCCGACCGGTCATTGTCGCCGACGACGAGGGCCGCGAAAACGAGGGCGACGTCATCATCTCTGCCCAGCTCGCCACTGCGGAGTGGATCGCCTGGACCGTGCGCTTCTCCTCCGGTTTCATCTGCGCGCCGATGACCAACGAGATCGCCGACCAGCTCGACCTGCCCGTGATGGTCGCGAACAATGAAGACCCCCTCGGCACCAACTACACGGTGAGCGTCGACGCCGCCGACCGCCTGTCGACCGGCATCAGCGCCGCCGATCGCGCCCACACCCTGCGGGTGCTCGCCGACCCTGCATCGGCACCGGCGAGCCTGCACCGTCCCGGCCACATTCTGCCGCTGCGCGCCCGCGACGGCGGCGTGCGAGAGCGCGGCGGCCACACTGAAGCCGGCGTGGACCTGATGAAACTGGCCGGCCTGGTTCCGGTCGCCGCGATCGCCGAGATCGTCGCCGAGGATGGCGAGATGATGCGCCTACCCGGCCTGCTCGAACTCGGCGCGCGCGAGGGCTTGCTCGTCATCACGATCAAAGACCTGATCAGCTACCTCGACGAGGTTCACCCCGACGAAGATCTGCCGACTATCGCCCCAGTCGTCGAGGCGCCGCGGGTCGACTTCGAGGTGGAAACCACGGTGCCCACCCGGCACGGCGCCTTCCGCGTGCGCGCCTATCGGGACCGCTCCACCGGTGCCGACCACGTGGCATTCGTGGCGGGAACCCCGGTCGACGGCGCCATCGTGCGGGTGCACTCCGAGTGCCTCACCGGCGAAGCCTTCGGCTCGCTCAAATGCGAGTGCGGACCGCAGCTCGACGCCTCGCTCGACATCATCCAAGAGGAGGGCGGTGTGGTTGTCTACCTGCGCGGCCAGGAGGGGCGCGGAATCGGCCTGGTCAACAAGCTGCGTGCCTACGCGCTGCAGGAGGATGGCCTTGACACCCTTGACGCGAACATCGCGCTCGGGCTGCCGATCGACAGCCGCGATTACGGCGCGGCCACCAGCATCCTGCACGATCTGGGGTTGAATTCGGTGCGGCTGCTCACCAACAACCCGGAGAAGGTGCGTCAGCTCGAGCTGCACGGCGTAGCCGTGACCGAGCGGGTGCCGCTCGTTGTCGGAATCGGCGAATTCAACGAGGAGTACCTCGCCACCAAGCGTGACCGCATGGGTCACCACATCACGAACACCGAAATCATGAACGGAATCGCCTAATGGCCGGAACAGGTCCCGCAATCAGTGTTGACGGGCGCGGTTTGCGCGTCGTCATTGTGGCCGGGCAGTGGCACGACGCGATCACCGACGGTCTCATCGCCGGCGCCACCCGGGTGCTCGAAGCGAGCAACGCCGAGTTCTCGCTCGTGCGGGTGCCGGGCAGTTTCGAACTCCCCGTCGTCTGCAAGGCCGCTCTCGAAAACGAGGCCGACGCGGTCGTCGCCCTCGGCGTGATCATTCGCGGCGGCACCCCCCACTTCGATTTCGTGTCGAATGCGGCAACGGATGGCCTCACCCGCGTCGCGCTCGACACCGGCAAGCCCGTGGGCTTCGGCGTACTGACTCTCGACGACGAGCAGCAGGGCCTCGACCGGGCCGGCCTGCCCGGTTCGACAGAGGACAAAGGCGCGGAAGCGGCCTCCGCCGCCCTGGCCACCGCGTTGCTACTGCGGCAGCTGCGCGAGCACATCGTGTAATTTTAGGTGCCGCGGCGTCGCCTGGGCTGAACGGATGGCTCGTCTACGCAACATTTTTTCTCGCTCAGGGAATGACGTTCGGCCCGAAGGGCGCACTGCTACCGGAGCTGTTCCCGACGCGCGTGCGCTGCACCGGCTCGGCCTTCACCAATAACATGAGCTCGATTCTTGGTGCTGCCATTGACGCGTTCATCGCCCTCCGGCTGCGGACGCTCGGCGAGAGCAGCCCCTTCGGGGCGGCATCTACCTCTCGGTGATGGCCGTCATCACCCTGATCGCGCTGATCCTGAGCCGCGAAACGAAGGACCTCGACCTGCACCGGCAGGTTGTCGCTGCGTCAAAATCCGCGCCCCTCTCGCCCCGCGAAGGGGAGCGTTTCAGTTGAGGAAGAGGGCTTTGAGGCGGCGAGTGGTGAAGAACAAGCCGATCGCGATCATCGCGACGTAGTAGAGCACGTGCCAGAGCAGACCGGGGTCGACCTGACCGGTGGTCAGGCCGCGCACGAGCTCAACACCGTGCCAGAGCGGCAGCGCCTGGATCACATACTGAATGCCCTGCGGGTAGACACTCAGCGGGTAGAACGTCGCCGAGAATAGGAACATCGGCAGCAGCACAAAGTTGATCCAGTCCATCTGTTGGAAGGTCTTCATGTAGCTCGTGACCGCCATGCCAACACTCGCGAAGCCGAACGCGACGAGCAACACCGCGGGCAGGGCGAGCAGCGCCCACCACGACAGGTTGAGACCGAGCGCCTGCATGACGAGCATGAATCCGGTCGCGTAGAGCAGGCCGCGAAGCAGGGCGAGGGAAATCTCGCCGAGTGCCACGTCGAGCGGGCCGAGCGAGGTCGCCAGCATTCCCTCGTAGAGTTTGGCGAACTGCATTTTGAAGAACACGTTCCAGGTGGAGTCGTAGATCGCGCCGTTCATGGCGGCCACGGCGAGCAGGGCTGGTGCGATGAACGCCGCGTAGGGCACGCTGGCGCCCTCGACGGTCTGCACCTGCCCGATCAGCGTTCCGAGGCCGAGACCCATCGACAGCAGGTAGAAGATGGGCTCAACGAATCCGCTGAGCACAACGAGCGCGTTGGTGCTGCGCGTCGCCCGCCAGCCGCGCGCCATCACGCTGCGCGCGTTGCCGGCATACAGGCTGCCGAACAGTCGCGGCCGGCCAGCGCCTGCCGCGAGCGTCGACGGAGACAGGTGCGGCCGGGTCATTTGTTGAGCCTTCTGACCGTGAGGCGGCGGGCCCAGACCCAGCCGATGGCCAACAGTGCCGCCAGATAGAGCACGTGCACGAGGCTCAGCCAGATCGGCTCCGTCATGCCATAGGCGAAGACGCGGGAGAGCTCAGTGCCATGCCAGAGCGGTGAGATCCAGCCGATCCACTGCAGGTAGGGCGGCAACAGATCGAGCGGAAAAAACGTGCCCGAGAACAGGGTCATCGGCAGGATCACGAAGCGCTGCATCATAGCGAGCTGGCCGGTGTCGTCTTTGAGGGTAATCGTGTAGGCCATCACGAGTACGCCGAAGGCGAGGCCGGTGAGTAGCGCCACCAATACGGCGACCACACCGAGCGCCCCGGGCACCGCCCCGAAGACCAGCATGAAGACGTAGTAGATGGTGCAGGTGAGCAGCATGCGGGCCGCGACCGAGATGACGATTCCGTTGATGATCTGACCCGGCTGGATGGAGGTCGCGTTCATGCCGAAGAAGGTCGGGTTCCATTTGAAACCGAGCATGATCGGGTAGGTGAACTCCTCTGAGGCGACCGCGATCGCGCTGCTCGCGAGCAGTGCCGGAGCCAGGAACGTGAGGTAGCTCACCCCGTTGACGGCGTTGTCGCCGAGGTTGCCGTCGACAAGGCTGGCCAGGCCAACACCCATCGCGTAGAGATAGACGAGCGGGCTGCCGATTGCGGTGAACAGCACGGTCTGCGCGTACGACCGCATGACCCGAAACCGGTGCTCCGCCACGTACCAGGAGCCGTAACGCCGGGTGCGCGCCGCTGCCGCGACGGCTGCGGCGAGCGTCTCTAAACGGATGCTGTCGCTCGCGGCCCCCGCATCCCTGGCGCGGCCCACATCATTCGCGCTCACGATGTGCCGCTCATTCGATCAGGTTCCTGCCGGTGAGACGCAGAAAGACGTCTTCGAGGCTGGAGCGGCGCACGAGGCTGGTGATCGGGCGGAGGCCGGCCGCGGTCATCCGCTCTAATTCATTCTCGCCGCTATCGCTGTAGACCAAAATGCGGTCGGGCAGCACGTCGACCCGTTCGCCGAAGCCTTGAATGCGACCGGCGACCTCGGCGTTCTGGGTGGAGCCGAAGCGCACCTCGAGCACCTCGCGCGAGGAATAGCGGCGAATAAGGTCAGCCGGAGAGCCCTCAGCCATGATTCGGCCCTTGTCGACGACGACGAGGCGGTCGCAGAGCTGTTCGGCTTCGTCCATGTAATGGGTGGTGACCAGCAGGGTCGTGCCCTGCTCCTTGAGACGAAACAGGCGGTCCCAGAGAATGTGGCGCGCCTGCGGGTCGAGGCCGGTCGTTGGCTCATCGAGCAGCAGCATGCGCGGGTCGTTGATGAGTGCCCTGGCGATGGTGAGGCGGCGTTTCATGCCGCCGGAGAGGTCGTCGACCTTCGCGGTGGCCTTGTCTTCGAGCTGGGCGAACTCGAGCAACTCATCGGCGCGGCGGGCCACTCGGGCGTGCGGCAGCCCGAAGTAGCGCCCGTAGACCATCAGATTCTCCCGCACCCTGAGTTCCATGTCGAGGTTGTTCTCCTGCGGCACCACGCCGAGCTGGGAGCGAATCTCCGGACCGTACCCGTTGGGGTCGAGGCCGAGCACGCTCAGTTTGCCACTCGTGCGGGTGGAGACTGCGCCGATCATGCGCATCGTCGTGGATTTTCCTGCCCCGTTGGGGCCGAGCAGCCCAAAGGACTCCCCCGGCGCCACCTCGAAACTGATACCGTCGACGGCGACGAAATCTTGGTATCTCTTGACGAGATTCTGGGCGACGATGACAGGCTCTGGCACAGTTCCCCACTCTAGACCGCACCGGTGACATTGGGGTTCGCATCTTCGACGGTTAAGATTCAGGGGTGACTACCGCTACCCGTGCGCCCGAAACCCCCGCTCCATCCGCTTCCCCGACCGCTATGAAGCCGCCGCGCGGCCGACGCGGCCGCCCCGCCCCCACCGGGCCACGCGCGAAGTTCAGCCAGCTGCTGCCCTACCTGTTCGAGCACAAGAAGGTGCTCAGCGTCGTCATCGTATTGAGCGTGCTCGGCGCCGCCGCGAGCCTGGCCCAGCCGCTGCTCGTGAGCCAGGTCATCACGATCGTGCAGGCGAACAACCCGCTCGGCTCGCTCGTTGGCCTGCTCGTCACCCTCGTGGTGATTTCGGGTTTGATCAGCGGATACCAGCACTATCTGTTGCAGCGCACCGGCGAGGGCGTCGTGCTTTCAAGCCGTCGCAAACTGGTCGGGCGCCTACTGCGCCTGCCGATCAGCGAGTTCGACTCCCGCCGCACGGGAGACCTCGTCTCCCGGGTCGGCAGCGACACCACCCTTCTGCGCGCGGTGCTCACTCAAGGCCTGGTCGAGGCAATCGGTGGGTCGCTCACCTTCATCGGCGCGCTTGTGGCGATGCTCATCATCGACCCGGTGCTGCTCGGCCTGACCGTGCTCGTGATCGCGGTGTCGGTGGTCACTGTCACCCTGTTGTCGCGACGCATCCGTACCGCGAGCCAGGCCGCTCAGGCGAAGGTCGGCGACCTCGCCGCGAGCGTCGAGCGTGCCATCAGCGCCATTCGCACCGTGCGTGCCTCTAACGCGACCGAACGCGAAGTCACCGTGATTGAAGAAGACGCCCGTGGTGCCTGGCGCATGGGCATCAAGGTCGCCAAGATCAGCGCCCTCGTCGTGCCGATCGCCGGCATCGCTATGCAGGTGTCGTTCCTCGTTGTGCTCGGTGTCGGTGGTTTTCGCGTCGCGAGTGACGCCATCACCGTGGCCAACCTGGTCGCGTTTATTCTGTTCTTGTTCATGATGATCATGCCGCTCGGCCAGTTCTTTGGCGCGATCACCTCGGTCAACTCGGCGCTCGGAGCGCTCGGCCGCATCCAGGAGATCATCGACCTGCCCGCCGAGGACCAGTTCGACCGCGACATCGCCCCGCTCGCCATGACGGTCGGAGCGGCGAACGAGAAGGTCAACCCCGAGGCCGCTGCGATCAGCTTCGAAAACGTGCACTTCGGCTACCTGGTCGCACCGATCGAGGTGAATGCCGAAGCGGAGGCCGACGCCAGTGCGGCCGACCCCACCGATCACGCGGAACCGCGCCCGGTGCTCACCGGCGTCTCCTTCAACGCTCCACGCGGGCTGCGTACGGCGCTCGTCGGGCCGAGCGGCGCCGGCAAGAGCACCATTCTCGCCCTGATCGAACGGTTCTACGACGTCTCGGCTGGCACCGTGCGACTCGGCGGGTTGGACATCCGCTCCCTGGATCGCACCGCGCTGCGCGCTCAGATCGGTTACGTCGAACAGGACGCCCCGGTGCTCGCCGGGTCGTTGCGCGACAACCTCACCCTCGCGACGCCGGATGCCACCGACGACGAGTGCATCGCTGTGCTACACGCGGTCAACCTCGGCGAGGTGCTCGACCGCGACCCGTCCGGGCTCGGTGCGGCGGTCGGCGAATCGGGCGTGAAACTCTCCGGCGGTGAACGACAGCGGCTGGCGATAGCACGGGCGCTGCTCGCGGCCCCGCCGATTCTGTTGCTCGACGAGTCGACGTCGAGCCTCGACGGCAAGAACGAGCAGATGATGCGGGAGGCCATCGATGCCGTCGCGGCCGACCGCACGCTCATCGTGATCGCGCACCGGCTGTCGACCGTGGTGGATTCCGACCAGATCGTGGTACTCGACCACGGCCAGGTCGTCGGCGTCGGAACGCACTCCGAGCTCGTCGTATCGACGCCGCTGTACCGCGACCTGGCCAAGCACCAGCTGCTCGTTTGACCCGCTCGTCAATCGAAATGGTCAGCCTCTGCCATATCGCAGCGTCACCAGTTGAAAGGGGCGCATCTCCAGTGTGAGGGCTGCGCCGTCAGCGGCAATGATCGCGGTCTGGGAGAGGGGCCGCTCGAGTAGGTCGGTCTCATAGGCCTCGGCAGCCGGGAACGAGCGGTCGACCCGAGCCCGAGCCCGTGTTCCGTGCGCCTCGTAGAGACGAACGATTGTGTCTCCACTGCCGTCTTCGGCGAGCTTGACCGCCTCGATCACGACCGCCGCATTGTTCACTGTGAACAGCGGTTCGATCTGCGTTGCGCCGACGCCCGTTATGGTGTGCAGGGGCAGGTTCAGTCGATAGCCCTCAGACACCGCATCGGGAATACTCGCTCCGACGCGGAGCGCCACCCTCAGTTCGTGCCGCCCCTGGTCGGCAGTCGGGTCAGGATAGAGCGGCGCGCGCAGCAGGGACAGCGATACGGTGGTGCCGACGCGCGCTGTAGTTGCGCCGCCATTGGTCGCCGGAGCCGCAAAATCGGTGCGGGTAATGGAGTGGCCATAGGTGGAATCGTTCGCGACGGCGACTCCGAAGCCCGGCTCACCGACGTGCACCCAGCGGTGGGCGACGGTTTCGAAGCGGGCCGAATCCCACGAGGTGTTTGCATGGGTGGGACGGAATATATGTCCGAATTGAATTTCGGAGGCGGCCCGGTCCGCCGGCAGGTCGAGCGCGAAGTTCAGCCGCAGCAGCTTCTGCCGTTCGTGCCAGTCGATGCTGAACGTGAGGTCGATGGTGCTCGACTCGCCCGCGAGAGTGACGTCCTCGGTGACTTGAGAGGAGCCGAATTTTCGGGTGATCCGCACGCCCACCTGACCGAGTGGCAGTGCATCGAGCGCGAGCTTCTCGACCGACTCGGCGTGAGTCAGCGTCTCGAAAGAGCGTGCATGCTGGGTGTCGATGTCCCAGGCATCCCACTGGGTCGGGGTGTCTCGGTGCAGCGTGAGCAGGTTGGCCCGGGCGCCCGCCGGCACGACCTCACGGTCGGCATAGCGGTCGTAGACCGAACTGAGGAGTCCGTCGTCATCGATGATTACTCTCACCCGCCGATTCAACAGCACCCAGCCGTCGGGGGTGCGTGCAATCGTGGCCCCGGAGTGCGTATCGCGCGAGTGCGCGTGCCCGCCGAGGGCGGGCACGCCGGCACGGGCATAGGGCCCCGCATTGAGCACAACTTCGCCCTCGCCCGGCCCGCACAACGCCCGAACGGATGACACAATCACGCCCTCAAGCACCTTCGCGACCCGCGCATACTCACGCTCTGCCTGTTGGTGCACCCAGGTGATCGACGATCCCGGAAGAATGTCGTGAAATTGTTGCAGCAACACCGTCTGCCAGGCCTTCTCGAGCGCCGCGCGTGGATATTTCGCCCCGACCCGAACTGCGGCCGTCGTCGCCCACAGCTCCGCCTCCCGCAGCAGGTGCTCGCTGCGCCGGTTGCCCTGCTTGGTGCGGGCCTGTGAGGTGAGCGTGCCGCGATGAAACTCCAGATACAGTTCACCCGACCATACCGGCGGCGTCGTATACTCGGCCTCCGCCGTCTCGAAGAACCGTCGCGGGCTCGACAACGCGACCGTGGGCGATCCCTCGAGCGACGCGGTGCGGTGCGCGGCGGCGATCATCTCCTCGGTGGGCCCGCCGCCGCCGTCACCCCAGCCGAACGGCACGAGCGAGGTATTCGCCGCGCCCTTCTCCGCGAACAGTCGCTCGGCCCTGGCCAGTTCCAGGCCGGAGAGCTGCGCGTTGTAGTCGGCGACCGGTGGAAAGTGCGTGAAGATGCGGCTGCCGTCGAGGCCCTCCCACAGAAAACTGTGGTGCGGAAACACGTTCGTGTCGTTCCAGGACAGTTTCTGGGTAAGAAACCAGCGGCTGCCGACCGCCCGCACGATCTGCGGCAGCGCCGCGGAGTAGCCGAACGAATCGGGCAACCAGACCTCGAGCGGTTCCATCCCGAACTCGCGCAGAAAGAACTGTTTTCCGGCCACGAACTGCCGGGCCAGGGCCTCGCCGCCGGGCATGTTCGTGTCGGATTCGACCCACATGCCGCCAACCGGCACGACGTTGCCGGCCGCAACGGCCCGCCGCACCCGCTCAAAGAGCTCGGGGTAGAACTGCTGGAGCCAGGCGTACTGCTGCGCCGAGGAGGCCGCGAACACAAAATCGGGGTACCGATCGATTAGATCGAGTACGTTGGCGAAGGTGCGCGCGACCTTGCGCACGGTCTCGCGCACCGGCCAGAGCCAGGCACTGTCGATGTGCGCGTGACCGACGGCGTGCACCCGGTGCGCGCTCGCGTTCGCCGGGCTCGCGAGCACGTCGGCGAGGGCGGCCCGGCCGGCCACGGCCGTGCCGCCCACGTCGTCGGGGTCGAGCAGGTCGAGGCAGTGGTCGAGGGCGCGCAGAATATTCGCCCGCCGCGGTGACGCTGCGGGCAGCTCGCGGCGCAGACCATCGAGCGTAACCACGTCTTGCAGGAGGTGCCAGACCTGCGTGTCGCGCTGGGAGACATCCGCTTGACGGAGCACGTAGAGCGGTGCGGTGCCGGCGGTCGCGAGGTCGCCGAGACGGGTGGGGGTGAAGCTGAAATCGGAGGCGATATTGGGGTTGGCGGCGGCCTCGAGGTAGAGATCGATGGTGTTGCCGGTCACGGTGACCGTGCGGTTCAACGATTCCATGCCCTTCAACAGTCGACCGTCAGGGCTGTACACGATGCCCTCGGCCTGAAACCCCGGCACGGTGGTCGTGAACCCTAAGTCGATGATGACCTCGATACGGGTGTCGGCTTGTGCTGCCCACTCCGTGGGCACGATTCCGGTGAGGTGAAACCAGACGGTACCCCACGGTCGGCCCCACGGGTCACCCACAGAGAAAGGCAGAAACGGATGCGACACCGCCTGCGCAAACGACACCGGCTCCCCCGGCGCCACCCAGGCGGTGACCGTGAGCGGCGCGGTGGACCGGCAGATGGCCGGCTGCAAGCGCTCGCGAACGAAGCGGTTCAGCCGAGCCTCGACGAGTGCGCTGTCGTCATGCATGCTGGCATCCTACGGCCGCCGAGCTGCGACCGCACGGGACGGGCCACACGCAGACGGCCCCGTCACGGGAGGTGACGGGGCCGTCTGCGCTGCAAGAACTAGTCCTTGAGGTGGTAGCGCACGCTCGCGAGCTCGGCACGGAGCGCCGGCGGTACCTTGTCGCCGAATTTGTCGAAGTATTCCTCGGTGAGGTCGCACTCGGCGAGCCAGCTAGTCTGGTCGATCGCGAACAGCTGGTCCACGGCTTCCTTCGACAGGTCGAGACCGTCGAGGTTCAAGCCGTCTTCGGCCGGGAGCAGGCCGATCGGGGTGTCGACGGCAACGGCTGTTCCCTCGATGCGGCGAATCATCCACTCGAGAACCCGCGAGTTCTCACCGAATCCGGGCCAGATGAAGCCGCCATCGGGGCCCTTGCGGAACCAGTTCACCTGGAAGATGGCCGGGGCGTTCGTGCCGAGTTCCTTGCCAACCTTGAGCCAGTGACCCCAGTAGTCGGCCATGTTGTAGCCGCAGAACGGGAGCATCGCGAACGGGTCGCGGCGCAACTCACCGACGATGCCGTCAGCTGCCGCCGTCTTCTCGGACGAGACGGTGGCTCCCATGAACACGCCGTGCTTCCAGCTGCGTGCCTGGGCGACCAGTGGAACGTTGGTTGCGCGACGGCCGCCGAACACGATTGCGTCGATCGGCACGCCGCCGGCGGCTTCCCAGTCGTCAGCGATGGACGGGCACTGGGCGGCCGCAACGGTGAAGCGCGAGTTGGGGTGGGCGGCGGTACGGCCGGAGTCGGGCGTCCAGTCCTTGCCCTGCCAGTCGATGAGGTGGGCGGGGGCCTTGTCGGTGAGCCCTTCCCACCAAACATCTCCGTCGTCGCGCAGCGCGACGTTGGTGAAAATTGTGTTGCCCCACATGGTGGAGACGGCGGTCGGGTTGGTGGTTTCACCTGTTCCGGGGGCAACTCCGAAGAAGCCGGCCTCGGGGTTGATCGCCCAGAGGCGGCCGTCTTCGCCCTGGCGCAGCCAGGCGATGTCGTCGCCGATGGTCTCGACCTTCCAACCGGGAATGGTCGGGCGCAGCATCGACAGGTTCGTCTTGCCACACGCCGACGGGAAAGCGGCAGCGACGTGGAACACGCCGCCTTCCGGTGAGATCAGTTTGATGAGCAACATGTGCTCGGCCAGCCAGCCCTCATCACGTCCCATGACGGACGCGATGCGCAGCGCGAAGGACTTCTTGGAGAGCAGGGCGTTTCCACCGTAACCGGAGCCGAACGACCAGACCTCGCGCGTGTCGGGAAACTGCACGATGTACTTCTCGTCGTTGCAGGGCCATTCAACGTCGGGGCGGGTGATGCCGCTGGCGTCGACCAGCGGGTAGCCGACGCTGTGCACGGTGTGCACCCACGGGTCCCCGGCTTCGATCATGGTCAGCACGGTTTCGCCCATGCGGGTCATAATGCCCATGTTGAGCACCACGTACGGGGAATCGGTGATCTCGACGCCGAGCTGAGAGATGGGGCCGCCGAGCGGGCCCATCGAGAACGGCACGATGTACATGGTGCGGCCGCGCATGCTGCCGGCAAAGACTCCGCGCAGTTCGGCGCGCATGGCGGACGGTTCGGCCCAGTTATTGGTGGGGCCGGCATCCGCTTCATCGTTGGAGCAGATGAAGGTGCGGCCCTCGACGCGGGCGACGTCTTTCGGGTTGGTGCGAGCGAGGAAGCTGTTGGGTCGCCATTCCGGGTTGAGTCGGATCAGCTGGCCGGAGGCGACGAGCAGTTTGGAGAGATTGTTGGCCTCGCGCTTGGACCCATCGCACCAGACGATCGCGTCGGGTTCGGTCAGGCGGGCAATCTCATCGACCCAGGCCTGAAGGTTGGGGTCGGTGCTGCCCGTGCGTGACGGGTAGGCGTCCCCGTTGGTCTTGAGGGAAGAGTTCGTGAGGGTCATATTCTGGCCTTTCCGTAGTGCTCGGGTAGGTGCAAATTCATAGAACGTCGAGCTGCGTTGCTGTGTGACGACGTTGCGTGCGGCCAAGTTTTTGGTTACAAACCCAGGATGGCCCCGTCTGGCGCGTAGAACTCCCGATATTGCATGTTAAGAAGTGCTGTTCTTTAGATATTGTTAAGGAATGTCGCCTCAAGCTTCCGATCTGATCACCCTCGGCCATCGCATCCGTCATTTTCGAAGCGAACGCGGCCTCACCCTCGACCAGCTCGGCGACCGCGTGAGTCTCGCCGGCAGCCAGCTGTCACTGATCGAGAACGGTCGCCGCGAGCCGAAGCTCTCGACCCTGCAGGACCTCGCGACCGCACTGACGGTTGACCTGACCGAGCTGCTGCGCCGGGAGGCGCCGAACAATCGGGCGGCGCTCGAGATCGAATTGGATCGGGCCCAGAAGAACCCGCTCTACGGGGCGCTCGGCCTGCCGGTGGTCAAGGTGACCAAGGGCATGCCACTGCCGGCCATCGAATCGCTGCTGGGGCTGCACCGCGAGCTTTCCCGCCGAGCCAGCGAAGCCATCGCAACCCCGGAAGAGGCACGGCGAGCCAACACCGAACTGCGCGAGCGGATGCGCGAGAAAGGCAACTACATCCCAGAGATTGAGGAGCTCGTCGAGGAACGTGTGCGCGCGAGCGGACATATCTCGGGCGCCCTCACGCACCGTGAGGTGAGCGTTATGGCCGATCAGCTCGGTTTCAGCCTGATCTACGTGAACGACCTGCCGCACTCCACCCGATCGGTCATCGACCTCGCCAATGGGCGCATCTACCTGCCTCCGGCCTCGATTCCCGGAGGACACGGCCTGCGCTCGATGGCCTTGCAGGCGATGGGGCACCGGCTGCTCGGGCACGAACGGCCGGGCAGCTACGCCGAGTTTCTGTGGCAGCGGCTCGAGATCAACTATTTCGCGGCGGCCTGCTTAATGCCGCGCGAGGCATCCATCGCTTTTCTCGCCAACGCCAAGCAGGAACGCGAGCTGTCGGTGGAGGATTTTCGCGACACGTTCGGCGTGACCCACGAGGCAGCCGCGCTGCGGCTGACCAACCTCGCCACCTCGCACCTTGATATGACGCTGCATTTTCTGCGGGTCAATGGCGATGGCGCCCTGCAGAAGGGGTATGAGAACGACGACCTGCCGTTTCCGGTGGACGTCACGGGGTCGATCGAGGGCCAGTACGTCTGCAAGCAGTGGAGCGCGCGCAGCGCGTTCACCCACAACAACCGCACCACCGAGTTCTATCAATACACCGACACTCCCGCCGGCACGTTCTGGTCGGCGACCCAGACGGGCTCAACGGATGCCGGTGAGTTTTCGATCAGCGTGGGCGTGCCGTTTGCGCAGGCGAAGTGGTTTCGCGGGCGGGAGACCACCCAGCGCACGGTATCGCGCTGCCCGGACGAGTCGTGCTGCCGTCGCCCTGACGCGGATGCCGCGGCGCGCTGGGCCGGACGGGCCTGGCCGAGCGCCCGGCTGCACGCGCACGTGCTGTCGCCGCTGCCGTCGGGCACCTTTCCCGGCGTGGACGACTCCGAGGTATACGCGTTTCTGGAGGCACACGCGGCGGAGTAGCATTCAGCGCACGTGCAGCGACGCGGCAATGAGCGTGTCCGCTGCAGCCACGATAGGTATCGTCGGTAAACCACTCGCACAGAAAACACACACGGACAGCAGCCTGCCCCGGGGCGTAGCAACCATCTCGGCAGCGCGCTGGATTCCCTGCATCCAGAAGAGCTGATGGTGCTCAAGCACCGCCAGGAGCAGGGACTCCTGAGACGGGACCAGCGTGGACAACTCCGTCAGCGAGAGGCCCGCTTCGACCCGCAACTGGTCCATGGAACCGGGCCGGCGGTCATGCTCGTGCACGGCTTTCCGCTCGACGGCCACTCCTGAAAGAAGCAATCAGCCGCGCTCTTCGACCAAGGTACCGCGTCATCGCCTCCGACCGTCTTGATCATGCACGGCATGCTTTGGACCCACCCTGCCGGAGTCAACGGCCTGATCTCATTCCTCTCGCGGTAACTCCTCCCCCGCCTCGGCATCCGTTGAGCCCCACTCATCGGATGCCGAGGCATCCGTGATGTCGCGCCCGATAACGGGTACCACCGCGGCCCGTTGCGCCGCCGACGATGCCGCTTCATGCACCGACTGTCGCTACCGCTCGGAGGGTGCCAGGGCGCCCTCGGACAGGGCGAGTTCGTGCTCGACGATGGTGCGCACGAGGGGGCGCTGGGTGCGCGCGTCGCCGTACCGCACGGTGGCGTGGGCGGTGAGGCCGTCGATGATTCCGAGCAGCTGCCAGGCCACAGCGGGCGCGTCGTTGACCACGAATTCGCCGCGAGCCCTCCCCTCGTGCAGCCGGGCGACCAGAAAGCTCTGCCAGGCATCCATTTGGCGGCCCACTTCCGCGGCGAGGGCCGGGTTGCGTCGGCCGAGGCTCCAGGCGTCGAGCCAGATCGCGGTGACCGCGTTGCGTTCCGGGCCGAGCAGGGTGTCAATCAGGGCACCGAGGGCCTGCACCGACGTGGGACATTCCGCGAGTTCGGCGGCCACCTCGTCGATCTCAGCCGCCACGATCGCGCCGAACGTGCCCGCGACCAGCACGTTCATGCTGGGCTGGTAGTGCGCGATCAGGGCAGGGGTCACCCCGACCCGGGCGGCGACGGCACGCACCGTGACGGCAGCAAGCCCCTCGGTCAGGGCGATTTGGCTGGCGGCCAACGCGATTTCCGCGGCCCGCTCGGCGGGGGACTTGCGCCGGTTGCGCAGGGAAAGTGTTGACATGGGACCCCAGTGTATATACTTTGATTTCAGGTTGTTGATCATCTGATCAATAAGAGTCCTGAGGAGAACACCGTGCGCCTGATCGAGGCCCCGTCCAGTCCCCCCTCGCCCACCCGGGTGCGCGAGCCCACCCGCCTCCCCCTGCGCGTCGGCCTCGTGCAGCATCGCTGGCACGCCGATGCGGCGACGCTTGAGGCCGAGTTGGCCGACGGCATCCGTGTGGCGGCTGAGGCCGGTGCTCGCATCGTTTTTCTGGCCGAATTGACCCTGAGCAAGTACCCGGGCAACGTGCGGGCCACCGGAACGCCCAAATCGGATGCCGAGCCCCTCACGACCGGCCCCACCTTCGCCTTCGCGGCCGCACAGGCCCGGCTGCACAACGTGATCGTGCACGCCTCGCTGTTCGAGAAGCCGACCGACGACGATGAGCCACTCGATGGGCGCGGCTACAACACGGCCATTCTGGTATCGCCGACCAGCGATCTGCTCGGCCGCACCCGCAAGACCCACATTCCGATCAGTGCCGGCTACCACGAAGACACCTACTTTCGGCCGGGGCCCGCCAAGAACGCCTACCCGGTCTATACCGTCGCCGGCGCACGCCTCGGACTGCCAACGTGCTGGGACGAGTGGTTTCCCGAAGTCTCCCGCCTGTACGGGCTCGGCGGCGCCGAAATTCTGGCCTACCCGACCGCGATCGGTTCGGAACCCCTGTTTCCCGACTTTGACACCCAGCCGATCTGGCAGCAGGTCGTCGTGGCCAACGGCATCACGAGCGGGCTGTTCATGGTCGTGCCGAACCGGCACGGCGACGAGGGTGACCTCACCTTCTACGGTTCGTCGTTCATCTCCGATCCGTTTGGACGCATACTCGTGCAGGCGCCACGCGACGAATCCGTGGCGCTCGTGGCCGATCTCGATCTGGTCCAGCGTGAAGAGTGGCTCAGCCTGTTTCCTTTCCTGGTGACTCGCCGGCCCGACAGCTACACGCCTCTGACGATGGCGGTCGACCCGGAGCATCCGTTCGGTGCAGCGGCGACGGAGCAGGCATGACCTGGCTCATGCCGGCGGAAACCGCGCAGCAGGATCGGGCCTGGATGGCGTTTCCGACCGGCGGTTACACCCTCGGCGATACCGCCGAGTCGGCCCACGAGGCCCGTCACACCTGGGCCACCGTCGCGCACGCCATCTCCGACTTTGAGCCCGTGACCATGGTCGTCGACCCGACTGCCCGCGCCGTCGCCGCCCGCTATCTGGGCAGCGAGATAGAAATCGTTGAAGCACCATTGAACGACAGCTGGATGCGGGACATCGGCCCGAGCTTTGTGCACGACGAGGCGGGCCGCCTTGGCGCAGTGGATTGGACCTTCAACGGCTGGGGGGACCAGGACTGGGCCACCTGGGATCACGATGCGAAGGTCGGACTTCTCGTAGCGGAGGCAGCCGGTGCGGCCGTCGTCTCGTCGCCGCTCGTGAACGAGGGCGGCGGCATTCACGTCGACGGCGAGGGAACCGTGCTGGCGACACGCAGCGTGCAACTCGATCCCAAACGCAACCCCCGGGCCACGCCCGCTTCAGTCGAGGCGGAATTGCGGCGTACGATCGGTGCGGAGCACGTCGTCTGGTTGCCGCGCGGCCTCACCCGTGACCAAGGACGCTTTGGCACCGGCGGGCATGTCGACATGGTTGCCGCGTTGCCGTCGCCGGGCACGATTCTGTTGCACGCGCAGAATGATCCGGGGCATCCCGACTACCCGCTCACCCGACAATTTCGCGCGCTACTGGCCGACGCGCACGATGCGGCCGGGCGATCGTTCACGATCATCGATCTGCCGGCGCCGGCAACGCTGCGCGACGACGAGGGGTTTGTGGATTACAACTACATCAACCATCTCGTCGTCAACGGCGGCGTCATCGCCGGCAGCTTCGGCGAGGATCGGGCGGATGCCCTGGCCCGCGACGTGCTCGCCACGGCGTACCCGGGGCGGCGCGTGGTCTCGGTCGACGCACGGCCGCTGTTCGCGCGCGGGGGTGGCATCCACTGCATCACGCAGCAGCAGCTGTCAGCGCCGCCCTGATCGGTCAGCCGGCTGCGGCAACCCGACGATTATGCCAGGCACGAATAACAAGGAACGGCACGAGCACGGCCGCGATCAACAGCGCAAAGGCCCATGCGCCGATGTCTGGCGTCATGATGTTCGCACCCCAGATGACGAACGCGATGGCAGCGACGTTCAGGAGAACGGATGCGCGCGGCCGGCTCGGCGGATTGGCGAACAGGGGCAGCGGCGCCGTGGGATTGGCCCAGGCGAGGCGGAGAACGTAGAAGACGCCGCAGACGAAGCCGGCCAGAACGAGAATCGCGCCGAATATCACTGCCATGCGGTGGTGCTCCCTGATCAATCGTTACGTCGACCCTACAGTCCTACTTCGGCTGCATCCGGATCGCACCGTCAAGACGGATAGTTTCGCCATTGAGCATGGGATTCTCGATAATATGCCGCACCAGGAATGCGAACTCTTTCGGGTCGCCAAGCCGGGACGGATGCGGCACTTGGGCGCCCAGGGAGTCCCGCACCGGCTGCGGCAGCCCCTGCAGCATGGGTGTGTCGAAGATGCCGGGTGCAATCGACATGACCCGAATCAGACTCTGCGCGAACTCGCGAGCGAGCGGCAGGGTCATCGCGGCGACGCCACCCTTGGAGGCGGCGTAGGCCGCCTGCCCGATCTGCCCGTCGAATGCAGCGACCGAGGCGGTGTTGACGATGACCCCGCGTTCGGCGCCGCCCTGGCGGTCAGCGTCGCCCACGGGGTCGGTGCGCTGCATCGCGGCGGCGGCCAGCCGCACGACGTTGAAGGTGCCCACGAGGTTGATGCGAATCGCGCGTTCGAACTCCTTGAGCGGCAGCGGCCCATCGCGGCCGACCGTGCGAGCACCCGGCGCGATGCCGGCACAGTTGATCACGATGCGGAGCGGCGCTCGAGTCACCGCGGCGTCGACGGCGGTCTGCACGTCGCCGGCGCTCGTCACATCGCCGGCCACGAACCGGGCCCGGCCGCCGAGCGCGGCGGCGATCTCCTCGCCGGGAGCGCCCGGCAGATCCAGCAACACAACGGATGCCCCGGCTTCGTGCAGCGAGCGAACGCACGCCAGGCCGAGGCCGGAAGCGCCTCCGGTGATGAGGGCGGAGCTTCCGTCAATTCGCATCAGAACCTCCCAAATACAGTCGAGAAACGCACGCGCCCGCGCAGCATCAGTGCCAAATCACGCATCAGAGCCTCTCGACCAGGGTTGCGTTGGCCATGCCGCCGCCCTCACACATGGCTTGCAGGCCCCAGCGTCCGCCGGTCATTTCGAGGTGGTTGAGCAGGGTACCGAGCAGTCGGGTGCCCGAGGAACCCAGTGCGTGGCCAAGAGCGATGGCGCCGCCGCGCGGGTTGAGGCGGTCGGGGTCGGCGCCCGTCTCGCGCAGCCAGGCCAGCGGCACGCTCGCGAAGGCCTCGTTGATCTCGTAGGCGTCGATGTCGTCGATGTTGAGGCCAGCCCGCGAGAGGATGCGCTGGGTCGCCGGAATCACACCGGTCAGCATGAGCAGCGGGTCACTTCCCACGACAGTGAAGCTGTGAAATCGAGCGCGCGGGTTGAGGCCGAGTTGATCGGCCCGCTTGGCGCTCATGATCAACGTCGCCGACGCTCCATCAGTCAAGGGTGACGAGTTGCCGGCCGTTACGTGCCAGCCGAGCTTCGGAAACCTGGCGGCCAGTTCATCGGTGCGAAAAGCGGGGCGCAGGCCGGCGAGCGAGGCGTGCGAGGTGCCGGGGCGGATGGTTTCGTCGTCACGCACGACAGTGCCGTCCGGCAGGGTGACGGCAACGATCTCGCCGGAGAAATCGTCCCGTTCGGCAGCCGCGGCGGCGAGCCGATGTGAGCGGGCCGCGTAGTTGTCGAGCGCATCGCGGCCGAGGTTCCACTTCTGGTTGATGAGTTCGGCGGAGACTCCCTGATTGACGAGGCCGTCGGGGTAACGCTCGTGCATGAGGGTGCCAAAGGCGTCCTGTGCGCCGGCGGAGGAACCGAGCGCAACCCGGCTCATCGACTCAACGCCGCAGGCGATGACGATGTCGGCGCTGCCGCTCAGCACGGCCTGGGCGGCGAAGGCGGTGGCCTGCTGGCTGGATCCGCATTGGCGGTCGATCGTGGTGCCGGGCACGCTGTGAGGAAATCCGGCGCTGAGCAGGGCGGTACGTGTGAGGTTGCTTCTTTGCTCGCCGACCTGGCTGACGCAGCCGCCGATCACATCGTCGATCAGCGCTGGGTCGAGGTTGTTGCGGCTGACAAGTTCGCGCAGCACTGTAGCCAAAAGGTCGGCCGGATGAATGCCGTCGAGGGCTCCCCCGGGTTTGCCTCGGCCTGACGGGGTGCGCAGAACGTCGACGATGACAGCTTCATTGCTCATGACCCCAGCCTAGGCCCGCCGGGCTGGGGGTATCCGTCATCGGGAGCGATCGACCCGTTCCCAGACCACGATGAGGTAGGTGGCGATCGGCCCGAGCAGCAGGGAGAGCAGAAACCAGTTCCACCGGCCACGCCCCTTGTTTTCGGCGAGGCCGGCGTTGACGAGCGCCAGGGCGAACCAGCCGGGGCCGTATTGAACGGGTTGTGAAAGGTCCATGCAGGCAGTGTGGCAGACCAATGACTCGCGCAACAGCGGATGTTGCGGCCCGGGCTATCCGGACAGGGCCCACATCGCAACGGCACTGGCCGCGGCGACGTTGAGCGAGTCGATGCCGTGCTTCATCGGAATCTGAACGACGCTGTCCGACGCGGCGAGCGCCTCCGGGGTGAGACCCTCACCCTCGGCGCCGAGCAGCAGGGCCAGATGCTCGTGACCGGTTCCGTCGAAGTCGCGCAGGCTGACCGCACTGTTGCTCAGCGCGAGGGCTGCTACGTGAAAGCCGTGCCGGGTGAGCAGGGCGCGGGTCTGGGTCCAGTCGCCGACGCGGGTCCACGGCACCTGCAGCACCGTGCCCATCGAGACGCGGATGGCCCGTCGGTAGAACGGGTCGGAGCAGCGGGGCGTGACCAGAATGGCATCCGCTCCGATGGCGCCGGCCGAGCGAAAGATGGCTCCGACGTTGGTCGGGTCCGACACGTTTTCGAGGATCACGATGCGGCGCGCACCCGCCAGCAGCGTGTCGCCGGATGGCAATTCGGGTCGGCGCATCGAGGCGATCACGCCGCGGTGCAGAATGTAGCCGGTGAGTTCGGCGAGCATCTCCCCGGGGCCGACGAACACCGGAACCTCGGCCGCGTAGTCGCCGAGCACCGCCAGCGCCTCGTCGGCCGTGGTGCCGAGCGCGAGCACCGACCGTGGCAGGTGCCCGGCGCGCAACGCACGCTCCAGGACCAGGGCGGATTCGGCGATATACAGCCCGTGCTCGGTGCCGCGAGCCTTCTTGAGTGCGACGTCGGTGCGGTGGGCATAGTCGACCAGTCGCGGGTCGCTCAGGTCGTCGATCACGATCAGGGGCATCCGCAAAGTCTATCCAGCGGCCCGCTCGCCGTCTTGCCCCGGCCTCGGGGCCAATTCAGGAAAACCGCTGGCTTTGCAACCCGCCGCGCCCGCACATACGCGGCACGGCCGGACGATAAAGCTGGATTTCCTGAACTAGCCCCCGCGACGCCCGACTACTTCGTGGGCACGGTCTGAACGGCCAGGGCGAGGTTTCCGTCGGCGAGGCTACCCCAGGCGTACACGATGGTATTGGTGCTCCGGGCGATGGTAACGTCGGCCGGACCGATGAGCGCGGCAGTGGTGCCAGCTGCGGCAACCGCGGCCGAGATGGTGCCCACCGGAAGCACAAGCACGGACTCGTTCGGGTTCGTCAGACCGGTGAAAGCCGGGGCGCCATTGGCGAGCACGTCCACCGCCGGAGCGGCAGCGACGTGGCGCACCGTGAGGCGCCCCTGGCCGTCGCCGGGTGCGGAGGTGTCGTTCGTGAACAGCGCCGCGGTGGAAACTCCCGTCTCGCTCAGGTGAGCCACCGCCGTGTAGTTCATACCGGACGCGACAGTGAGGACGACCGGACCAATCACGGCAGCGCTCGCGTCGGCGGCATCCGCTGCGGTGATGGCGAGGCTGTAGCTACCAGCCGCGATACGGAATGTCCTGGTGAGGGTGCCGGGTTCGAAATTGTCGATGACCCGCTTGTTGTCCACATAGACGTCAACCACGACGCCGGGAATAGCGTGCAGCACCGAAACGGATGCCCGTGCTTGGGCCCGCGTGCGAACCGTCTGCACGAACAGGGCCAGGTTGTTGTCGGCGAGACTGCCCCAGGCGTAGACGATGGTGTTGGTGCGCGGAGCAATCACGACATCGGCCGGGCCGAGCAGCGGTGCGGTGGTTCCGGCGGCGGCGACTACGGCGCTGATCGTGCCTACCGGCAGGTCGAGCGCGGCCTGCGCTGGGTTGGTCAGACCGGCGACGGCGACGGCTCCGTTCGCGAGCACGTCAACAGCGGGGGCGGCCGCGACGTGGCGCACGGTCAATCGACCCTGCCCGGCGGCCAGTGGTGTGGTGTCATTGTTGAACAGGGTCGCGGTGGGGATACCGGTGGCGCTCAGGTGGGCAACGGCCGTGAAGCTGCGGCCGGCCGTGACCGTCACGGTGGTCGAGCCACTCAGGGCAATACCAGCCATCGGCGAGCCATTGGCGCTGCCGCCGAGCACGACGGGGTTCGAGGCGGAGATGTCCAGGGTGTGGGTGCCGGCCGAGATCGTGAACGGGCCGAGCAGGGTCCCCGGCTTGAAGTCGTCGACGACGACGCGGCCGTCCACCGAAATATCGAGGTTCAGTCCGGGAATGGCATGCAGCACCGAAACCGAGGCGGTGCCCGGTGCCGCGGATGCCGCGGGAACCGCCGCCTGTGCCGGCGCGAGCCCGGCGAGAGCGACGAGGAGGCCGGCGGAGATTCCGACGGCTATGGATTTGCGCATTGCTACCTCCAGTGGGTCGTTACGGAAGGCAACATTGCCTCCCTGCTAAGCTCTTCTCCCGCTTGGCGGGTTTCGGATGCACCGCTTGAACTATTTCGCGGACAGGTTCACAGCGTGTGTAACTGGCCGCGCACGATCGAGTCACCGGAGTGTGCCGGGTCGCCGTCGGTGGGCTCGGCCGACACGTCGATGATCGGGTACTGGGCCAGGTCAACGCTCGCGGGGATGGTGAAACGACCGGTGGACCCGTCGAGGAATCCGATGCTGACCAGACCGGACGCATCCGCTTTGAGCAGCCAGACCTCGCGCAGGCTGGTGCTCGAGGAGGCCGGCGCGTCAAGGTCGACGACGACCGCGCGACGACCGTCGGAGGCTTGCTCGACCCGGGCCGACCCGCCCGCGGTCCAGCCGGGCAGGGCGTCGAGGGTGGCCTCGGCAACGACCTGCTCACGGGGCGAGCCTCCGGTCGTGCTCGCGACACCAATGGCGATGCCGCCCACCAGTCCGATCACGCCGGCGGCAGCCGCGACGGGCACCCAACGGCGCCGGGGCAGCAGACGAACAGGTGCAATCTCCCGCACCGAGCCCGAATCCGGCAGTACCTCGGGCGGCGTGGCTGATTCCGGCCCGTCGATCAGCGAACCGGATGCATCGGGCCGGGCCGCCGTGTCCGTCAGGTGAGGGGGCGTCGAGAGGCGAGGCACCGTACGCACGGCATCGCTCAGCCCGAGTTCGGCACGAATGCTCGCCCAGACTGCCGCGGGCGGCGTGAGTAGGCGGTCGAACCCGGCCGCGCGACCGAGTTGCACGACCTGGCGCAGGGCGAGGTACTCGCCGGCGCACGCGGCGCAGGCGGCGAGGTGGGCGCGCTCCCGGGCACTTGCGTCACGTTCAGCCACCAGGGCCAGCAGGTGCAGGTCGGCCGCGTCGATATGGGCCGCGTCAATGTGGGCCGCGTCAATGTGGGTGGCATTAATCGGAGTCATCGGACACCTCCAGCCGGGTGCGCAGGCGGGTCAGACTGCGCCGCATGTGGCTTTTGACCGTGCCGAGCGGCAGTCCGAGGCTGTCGGCGATCTGCACCTGGGTGAGATCGTCGAAGAAGGCGAGGCGCATCACCTGCCGCGGTATGGGCTCGAGTCGGTCGATTTCGTCGCCGACGAGCACCCGGTTGACCACGCTGACGCTGTCGTCCGCGCGATGCGACGGTAGGGTCGCGGCGAGCGATACCTCGAGTCGTCGCTGTCGGCTGCGAGCCTCATGGGTGTCGGCGATCACGTGCCGGGTGATGCCGATCAGCCAGGCCGGTAGTCGGGACCGGGCGGGGTCGAATCCGGCGCGTCCGCGCCAGGCTGCGATGAACACTTTTTGGGTGACGTCCTCGGCGTCGGTGGCATTGGCGAGCGATCGCACGGCGATTGTGAAGACCAGCGGCGACCAGCGTGTGTAGGCCTTGGCCAGGGCGCGCTCGTCGCCGTCCTGAAAGTTGCGGGACAAAGCCGCGTCATCGTCGATGGGTGCGCTCACGTCGGGGTGGGTCCTTCGGGCCGAAACACGAACCGGGCAGGGGCGCGGCAGCCGAACACCTCGGGTGTCGACCTCCGCGCGCACCAGCATAGTGAGTTTCCTTCGACTCGGGGAGGCTCCCTTGCCCGTCAAGGACGGCGAAAGGGGCCACAGCAGCAAACCCGACGTCGCTCGCTGTGGCCCTTCCCGGGGCGGGAACCACTTACTCTCTTATTTCTCTCATCGAAGGCGAAACGGATGCACCCGGTCTTGATTCGGCGCGCCCGTTACGGCGTTGGTGTGAGCGTGTACTTTGTCGAGAGGTATTCCTGAATGCCCTCGAGCCCGCCCTCGCGGCCGAGGCCGGACTGCTTGACGCCGCCGAACGGTGCCGCCGCGTTGGAGACGACGCCGGTGTTCAGACCCATCATGCCGGTCTGTAGTTTGTCGATCATGCGTTGTCCGCGGGCGAGATCGGTCGTGAACACGTAGCTGATCAGTCCGAATTCGGTGTCGTTTGCGAGGCGCACGGCATCCGCTTCGTCGGTGAAGGTGCTGATCGCGAGCACCGGGCCGAAGATTTCGTCGCGAAGAATATCGCTGCCGGGTTTGACATCGGTGAGCACGGTGGGCGCGTAGAACGTGCCCTCACGCTCGATCGCAACGCCGCCGGTGAGCAGGGTGGCGCCGCGGCCGAGGGCATCCTGCACCAGGGAGTCGGCCTTGGCAACGGCTTTATCATCGATCAGCGGGCCGATGGTGATACCGGCCTCGGTGCCGCGCCCGATCTGGAACGCCTCGACGCGTTCGGTGATGCGGCGGGCGAATTCGGCCGCGACGGACTCGTGCACGATGAAGCGGTTCGCCGCGGTGCAGGCCTGGCCGATGTTGCGAAACTTGGCGATGAGGGCGCCATCGACGGCCTTGTCGAGGTCGGCGTCGGCGAAGACGACGAACGGGGCGTTGCCACCGAGCTCCATCGAGGTGCGCAGCACGTTCTCGGCCGAGAGCTTGATGAGCGACTTTCCGACCGCGGTCGAGCCGGTGAAGCTGAGCTTGCGGAGGCGCCGGTCCGCGATGATCGGCTCGGAGACCGCGCCGGACTGCGAGGTCGTGATGACGTTGACGACACCGGCTGGCAGGCCGGCCTCTTCGAGCAGGGCCACGAAGTGCAGGGTGGTGAGCGGCGTGAGCGCGGCCGGCTTGACGACGACGGTGCAGCCGGCGGCGAGCGCCGGGGCGATCTTGCGGGTCGCCATGGCGAGCGGAAAGTTCCACGGGGTGATCAAAAAACAGGGGCCGACCGGGTGCTGGGTGACGATCATACGGCCGGTGCCCTCGGGGTTGGCACCATAGCGTCCGCTGATGCGCACGGCTTCTTCGCTGAACCAGCGCAAAAACTCGCCACCGTAGGCGACCTCGCCGAGCGCCTCGGGCAGTGGCTTACCCATTTCGATCGTCATGAGCAGCGCAAATTCCTGCTTGCGTTCCTGCAGTAGATCGAAGGCGCGACGCAGAATTTCGCCGCGCACGCGGGCGGGAGTCGCGGCCCAGTCGGCCTGCGCGGCGTCGGCGGCGTCGAGGGCGGCGGCGCCGTCGGCCACGCTCGCGTCGGCGATGGTCTTGATGACACGGCCGGTGGCCGGGTCAGTCACATCGAGGGTCCGCCCTCCGGTCGCGGCGATCCACGCCCCGTTGATATAGAGCTGGTTGGGCACGCGAGCGAGCAGCTCGGATTCGTTCGTGCGCGCGTCGGTAACAATCATCATTGCATCTCCCAAACTTGTGTCGGCCCGTCGATCTGCCGGTAATATCCTAACCGCGCCGACCGACACGGCTGCTGGATGCCCGCGCCGATCGGATCAACTGAACATCAACGAAGAGACCAAACCGACCGTCATCGCCGACATTGCGTGGCCCCTACTGTTATGTTGCGCGACCGCCCAATGTTTTCTCGTGCCCGGCCGGCCGACGAAAGCGCGGGCTGCGGCATCCGTTGTGGTCACGGGCACTGCCGGCAGCATGGCGAGCCAGATGACCGTCATGAAGAGGAGCCCCGCCGCGTGCTGCGCGGTGGTCCCACGGCCGCCGTCGAGCACGCTACGCGCAAAACCCGTCTGCCAGCTTGTCGACGGGCGCACGCTCGGAGTGCACCAGCGCACCACGCGCATTCGGCACACTCAAGAACGACCGGATGCGAGAATACCAAGGTGTTGATTCCAAAATTTGCCGTCGCGACCGACAGCCAGAAACCGGATGCTGCGGTCCCGGCGCCTCGCGCGCCCGCTGCCCACTCGCAAACCCTGTCGCGCGGAATCCGCGTGCTGGAGATTCTCGCCGAAACCGACGAACCGATGACGATCGTCGCTCTCGCCGCGGCCCTCAGCGTGCACCGCTCGATCGCCTATCGAATCCTGCGCACCCTCGAAGATCACGGCCTCGTCGTTCGCGACCCGGCCGGACGTGTGCGGCTCGGCCCACGCCTGGCTGCCCTGGCCCGCGGCGTATCTCGCGACCTACAGGCTGCGGCCCTGCCCGTGCTCACCCGCATCGCCAACGAGCTCGGTATGACCGCGTTCGTCGCCGTGCTCGACCAGAGCGAGGTGGTCACGCTCGTGAGCATCGAGTCGCGGCAGGCACACGCGACGGTCGCCCAGCGGCCCGGCACGCGGCATGCGCTGCACATGGGCGCCCCCGGAATCGCCATCCAATCCGGTCTGAGCGCCTCGCAGTGGGCCGCGCTCGGCCACGCCGAAAGCCGCCGCAGCGAGGCCGGCGAGGTCGCTGCCCTTGGCTACGCCTCCAGTCACGATGAGGTCATTGCCGGGCTGTCGTCGATCGCCGTGCCGCTGCTCGTGCCCGGAGAATCACCGGCCTCCCTCGCCGTCGTGTACATCTCGAGTCTGCACTCCCCCACCGACATCGGCGCCGCGCTCACCGAGGCCGCTCGCACGATCGTCGCCGAGCTCAGCTGACTAACCGGCCACGCAGAGGCTTTGCCGACCGAGGCGACGCATCGCGAGCGGGGCACGCTACCGGCCACGTCGGCAGAGTTCACACCGAGGCGCCGGCGCCGAGGTGGGAGGCATCCGGGCACCGGCCAGCACACCGACGACCATGGCCGCAACGCATAGCGCGAGTACGACGGAGAAGGCCATGGTCTCGCCGAGATCAGGCCGGTGAGAAGCACCCCGAATGCGGTGAGGGCCTGCGTCGAGGGCATCTGCGGGGAGGGCCTTCCCTCCAAACCAGCCTCACTCGCCCTCTCTCGTGGCGGCCCGCACGCCCGTCCACGTGCGATTAACCGCGCGGAACCGCCGAAAGTAACGATCCCGTACAATACTGACCAATAGGTAGGTAATCTCCAATTTAGGTGCAATACTGCCCCAGTGCCGGTTTCTCCGCACGATCCACACACTTTGCAGCAGTACCCGACCCAGCACCGCAGTGAGATACGAGGGAGTATTCCATGGCTATATCGACCGAGCGCACCCGGGCGACCAGCGCTAAACGGAGCGAAGAACGGCGGGTCCTCGCCGGCACGATGGTGGGTACCACCATTGAGTGGTATGACTTCTTCATCTACGCCCAGGCCGCCGGCCTCGTACTGGCCGGCCTCTTCTTTGCCCCGCTCGCCGGCGAGAACGCACCCCTGGCCCAGTTGATCGCCTGGGCCTCACTCGGCATCAGCTTTCTGTTCCGCCCGCTCGGCGCCATCGTCGCTGGTCACCTCGGCGACCGCATTGGCCGCAAGGCAATGCTCGTCTTCACGCTCGTCATGATGGGCGCGGCGACCGCCCTTATCGGCCTGCTGCCGACCTTCGACCAGATCGGCGCCTGGGCACCGATCCTGCTGATCGTGCTGCGCATCCTGCAGGGCTTCTCGGCCGGCGGCGAATGGGGCGGCGCCGCGCTCATGTCGGTTGAACACGCGCCGGTCAACAAGCGCGGCTTCTTCGGCGCCTACCCGCAGATCGGCGTTCCGGTCGGCCTCATCCTCGCCACCGGCGTCATGATCGCCGTGACCACCTCGATGAGCGAAGAGGCCTTCCTCTCGTGGGGCTGGCGCATCCCGTTCCTGGTCTCCGTGCTGCTCATCGTCGTCGGCTGGGTCATCCGCCGTGCGGTCGCCGAGAGCCCCGTCTTCAAGGAGATGCAGACCCGCAAGAAGGAATCCGCCGCCCCGCTCAAGCAGCTGTTCAAGAACCACTCGCGTCAGGTCATCCTCACCGCGCTCATCTTCATCGCCAACAACGCGGCCGGCTACATGCTGATCGCGTTCTTCAATTCCTACGCCACGAAGCCGGTCGAAGCCGGCGGACTCGCCATGGAGCGCACCCCGGTGCTCATTGCGAGCACCGTCGCGGCCGTCTTCTGGCTCGCGTCGACCATGCTCGGCGGCATTCTCTCCGACAAGATCGGCCGCGTGCGCACCTTCCAGCTCGGCTACGCCTTTCTGTTCATCTGGGCGATTCCGATGTTTCTGCTCATCGACACCGGCGACATCGTCTGGTTCGCGCTCTCCCTCATCATTCTGGCGAGCGGACTCGGCTTCTCATACGGCCCGCAGGCCGCGCTCTACGCCGAAATGTTTCCCGCCCAGGTGCGCTACTCGGGCGTCTCGATCGGCTACGCCCTCGGCGCGATTCTTGGTGGCGCCTTCGCCCCGCTGATTGCGCAGCTGCTGCTCGATGAGACCGGCCAGTCCTTCTCGATCGGCATCTACCTCATGGTGCTCGCCGCGATCTCCTTCACCGCGGTGACCCTCGTGAAAGAGACCCGAGGGGTTCCGCTGGGCATCAGCACGCACGAATAATTACCTGCAGGACCCGACCGTGTCGCCCGGATTGAAACCCGGGCGGCACGGTTTTTTTTCGTGCCGGCCTGCCGGCGCGATCTGCGGCCACGACGACTCTCGACATCCACCCATGAATCGTATATGGTTTCATATACAACGACACGTGAGCACGTTGTGCAACGACGCGATTGGATACCATGACCCCCGAACCCCTGCCCTATCTGGGTCGGCCCGGCAAAGTGATCGCCGTGCACATCAACTACCCCTCCCGGGCCGCCCAGCGTGGGCGCACCCCCGAGCAGCCATCCTATTTTCTGAAGCCGTCGACGAGCGTCGCGGCCAGTGGTGCCACCATTGTCCGACCCCGAGGATGCGAACTGCTCGCCTTCGAAGGCGAAATCGCGTTGGTCATCGGTCGCCGCCTGCGTGGCGTGAGCGTTGAGGACGGTTGGAGCGGCGTTGCCGGGGTCACGGCGGCCAACGACTTCGGCGTGTACGACCTGCGCTACGCCGACAAGGGCTCGAACCTGCGGTCCAAGGGCGGAGACGGCTTCACTCCCCTGGGACCGCGCGTAATCGCGGCCGAGACGATCGACCCCACACAACTGCGCATCCGAACCTGGGTCAACGGCGAGCTCGTGCAGAGCGACACCACTGCCGACCTGCTCTTTGGCTTCGGCCGCCTCGTCGCCGACCTGTCCCAGCTGATCACGCTCGAGCGCGGCGATGTCATTCTCACCGGAACCCCCGCCGGCGCCTCGGTCGTCGTGCCGGGCGACGTGGTCGAGGTCGAGGTCGACGCGCCGACCATGCCCGGCGCGCCCAGCACCGGCTGCCTGATCACGCCGGTGGTCGAGGGTAAGTTCGAGTTCGGCGCGTTCGGTGCCGGCCCGAAGATCGACGACCTGCAGCGGGCCGAAGCCTGGGGATCAGTCGAAGCCAACGGCCCGGTGACAGCCCCGCCCTTCGTGCTCACCGAGGAACTCAAAGTCCGCATCAACAGCGTCGGCACCGCCACGCTCAGCTCGCAGCTGCGCAAGCGCGGCCTGAACAACGTCTCGATCGACGGCCTGCACTCCACCCGCCCCACCGTGCGCCTGGTCGGTCGCGCCCGCACCCTGCGCTTCATTCCTAACCGGGAAGACCTCTTCACGGCGCACGGCGGCGGCTACAACGCCCAGAAGCGCGCGTTCGACGGCCTCGGCGTTGACGACGTGCTCGTGATCGAAGCGCGCGGCGAAACCGGCACCGGCACGGTCGGCGATATCCTCGCCCTCCGCGCCCAGGTGCAGGGCGCCGCCGGCATCGTCACCGACGGCGGCGTGCGCGACCTCGCCGCGGTCACGGCGCTCGATATGCCCACCTACCACCACGGCGGCCACCCGGCCGTGCTCGGCCGCCGCCACGTTCCGTGGGACACCGACCTCACGATCGCCTGTGGCGGGGCCTCCGTTCAACCCGGCGACATCATCGTCGGCGACGCCGACGGGCTGCTCGTCATTCCGCCGCACCTCATTGACGAGCTCGTCACCGACGGCATCGAGCAGGAACGCGAAGAGACCTTCATCGCCGAGATGGTCGGCGCTGGCGAGGGCGTCGACGGCCTCTACCCGATGAACGCGGCGTGGAGAGCGAGGTACCGCGCATGGCTCCTTCAGCAGTAACGGATGCCACCCGTCCGACAATCGGCAAGGCCCAGTTCGCCTACGACTGGCTGAAAACCCGCATCAACGACGGCACCTTCGGCCCGGGTTTTCGACTGGTCCTCGACCAGATCGCCCGGGATACGTCGATGAGCCCGGTTCCGGTGCGGGAAGCAATCCGTCGCCTCGAAGCGGAGGGACTCGTGACCTTCGCCCGCAACGTCGGGGCGCAGGTGGCCATGCTCGATCCCACCGAATACCAGCACACCATGCAAACCCTCGGCCTGGTCGAGGGCGCGGCGACCGCACTGTCGGCGCCGACCTTGAGTCCGGCCGCCATTGCGCGGGCACGCCAGATCAACGCCCAGATGCGCGACACGCTGCTGCACTTCGACCCGACGAGTTTCACGACGCTCAACCGTGACTTTCACTCCGAGCTGTACAGCACCTGCCCCAACCCGCACATTCTCGACCTCGTGCACCGCGGCTGGAACCGGTTGTCGGTGCTGCGCGAATCCACCTTCGGCTTCGTGCCGGGGCGCGCGGCCGAATCGGTTGCCGAACACGACCACATTCTCGATCTGATAGAGCAGCGGGCATCCGCTCATGACATCGAACACGCGGCGCGCGACCATCGGCTGACCACCCTGAACGCATTTCTCCTCTCGCGAACCGGTACCAAGGAAGGCACCTCATGAAGTTCCGCAGTACTCCGAGCCAGATTCGCGGGTCCATCGCCGCGCTGATGACCCCGTTTACCGCCGACGGCGCGCTCGACCATGCCGGTCTGACCAACCTGGTCAACTGGCAGATCGCCTCCGGCTCGCACGGCATCTCGATCGGCGGGTCGACCGGCGAGCCCAGCTCGCAGACCATCGCCGAGCGCGCCGCCGCCATTCGCACCGTCGCGACCGCGATCGACGAGCGCGTGCACTTCATGGCCGGAACCGGCTCCACCAAGCTCGACGAGACCCTCGAACTGACCGCGGCCGGCCGTGACGCCGGCATCGACGCGGCGCTCATCATCACGCCGTACTACGCCCGCCCCACCCAGGAGGCGCTCTACGTCTGGTACAAAACCGTCTGCAAGGAGTTTCCCGACCTGCCAATCGTGGCCTACAACGTGCCGAGCCGCACCGCCGTCGACATCGCCCCCGAAACGGTCTACCGACTCTTTCGCGATTTCGACAACTTCGTCGGCGTGAAGGAGACCACCAAAGACTTCGAGCATTTCTCCCGCGTGCTGCACCTGTGCGGCCCCGAATTGTTGGTCTGGAGCGGCCTCGAGTTGCTCTGCCTGCCGCTCATGGCCCTCGGCGGCGCCGGCTTTGTCAGCGCCACGAGCAACATCGCGCCGGCTGCCGTCGCGCAGATGTTCGAGGCCTGGGAATCCGGCGATTTCGCCGCCGCCCGCAAAATTCACTACGGACTGCACCCGCTCGTCGACCTGCTCTTCGTCGAGACCAACCCGGCACCGGGCAAGTGGGTCATGGCCCAGCGTGGCCTGATCGAGAGCGGCTTCGTGCGTCCCCCGCTGATCACTCCGACCCCCGGCGGGCTCGCCAAGATCCGCGTACTGATGAACGCCGGTTCAAACTACCTCACGTCCACTGCCGGATTCGCCCTGGAAGGAGCTTCCCAATGATCGAAACCAACACCCAGGTGCACTACGTGCCGGCTGACCTGCCCACCAGCATCCGTCATTTCATCGGTGGAGAATTCGTTGACAGCGTCGGCGGCGAAACCTTCGATGTGCTCGACCCGGTGTCGAACCAGACCTACGCCACCGCGGCCGCCGGCCAGAGGACCGACGTCGCACGAGCCGTCGCCGCGGCGAAGGAGGCGTTCGACAACGGACCCTGGCCGCGCATGCTGCCCCGCGCTCGCGCCCGGGTGCTTCACCGGATCGCCGACGCCGTCGAAGCGCAGGACGCCCGGCTCGCCGAGCTCGAAACCTTCGACACCGGACTGCCGATCACGCAGGCGCTCGGCCAGGCGCAGCGCGCCGCCGAGAACTTTCGTTTTTTCGCCGACCTGATCGTGGCGCAGGCCGACGACACCTACAAGGTGCCCGGAAAGCAGATCAACTATGTCAACCGCAAGCCGGTCGGCGTCGCTGGGCTGATCACCCCCTGGAATACCCCGTTCATGCTCGAAAGCTGGAAGCTCGCGCCGGCGCTCGCCTCCGGCTGCACCGTCGTGCTGAAACCGGCCGAATTCACGCCCCTCTCGGCGAGCCTCTGGGCCGAAATCTTTCGCACCGCCGGGGTGCCCGACGGCGTCTTCAACCTGGTCAACGGGCTCGGCGAGGAGGCCGGGGACGCGCTGGTCAAGCATCCGGATGTGCCGCTCATCTCGTTCACGGGCGAAACGACCACCGGCCAGACCATTTACCGCAACTGCGCCGCGAACCTCAAGGGTATGTCGATGGAGCTCGGCGGCAAGTCGCCGGCCGTGGTCTTCGCCGACGCCGACCTCGACGCCGCAATCGACTCGACCCTGTTCGGCGTATTTTCGCTGAACGGCGAGCGCTGCACCGCGTCGAGCCGCATCCTGGTGGAGCGCTCGATCTACGACGACTTCTGCTCCCGTTACGCAGCCCGCGCCCAGAGCATCGTGGTCGGCGACCCGCACGACCCGAAAACCGAGGTCGGCGCCCTCGTGCATCCGGAGCACTACGCCAAGGTAATGAACTACGTTGAGATCGGCAAGACCGAGGGGCGTCTGCTCGCTGGCGGCGGCCGCCCCGCAGGGCTTGCCGAAGGCAACTACGTCTCCCCCACGGTCTTCGCGGATGTCGCCCCGACCGCCCGCATCTTTCTGGAGGAGATTTTCGGCCCGGTTGTCGCCATCACCCCCTTCGACACGGATGCCGAAGCGCTCGGCTTGGCCAACGGAGTGAAGTACGGGTTGGCTGCCTACATCTGGACCACCGACCTCACCCGCGCGCACAACTTCGCGCAAGCGGTCGATGCAGGAATGGTGTGGCTCAACTCGCACAACGTGCGTGACCTGCGCACCCCGTTCGGCGGGGTCAAGGCCTCGGGCCTCGGCCACGAGGGCGGCTACCGGTCAATCGACTTCTACACCGACTCGCAGGCGGTGCACATCACGCTCGCCCCCGTGCACACGCCCCGCTTCGGCGGCCGCGCTGCATCCGCTTAAGGCACCGTCGGTCGAGCCCGTCGAGACCACCTGGTCTCGACGAGCTCGATCAATGACTTTCCCATTATTGAATCTCACCGAGGAGAATTCCTATGACCACCATTTCTAACCCGGTTCCCACCCCCACCGCGACCCCACCCGACATCCTCCGCTGCGCCTACATGGACATCGTTGTGACCGACCTGGCCGCGTCCCGCGAGTTCTACGTCGACATTCTCGGACTCGTCGTTACCGAGGAGAGCGACACCGAGATCTACCTGCGCAGCTTCGAGGAGTTCATCCATCACAACCTCGTGCTGCGCCAGGGTCCGATTGCCGCCGTCGCCGCGATGGCTTTCCGGGTGCGCAGTCCCGAAGACGTCGACCTGGCCGAGGCCTACTACCGTGAACTCGGCTGCCGCACCGAACGCCGCACCGAGGGCTTTGTGAAAGGCATCGGCGACAGCGTGCGTGTCGAAGACCCGCTCGGCTTTCCCTACGAGTTCTTCTACGCGACCACCCACGTTGAACGCCTCGCCTGGCGCTACGACCTGCAGGGCCCGGGCGCACTCGTGCGGCTCGACCACTTCAACCAGGTCACCCCCGACGTCGGCCGCGGTCGCACATACCTCGAAGACCTGGGTTTTCGCGTCACCGAAGACATCCAGGACTCCGACGGCGTGACCTACGCGGCCTGGATGCGTCGCAAGGACACCGTGCACGACACCGCTCTCACCGGCGGCAACGGGCCGCGCATGCACCACATCGCATTCTCCACGCACGAGAAGCACAACATCATCTACATCTGCGACAAGCTCGGCGCTTTGCGCAAAAGCGACCTGATCGAGCGTGGCCCTGGCCGGCACGGTGTCTCGAACGCGTTCTACCTCTACCTGCGCGACCCCGACGGCCACCGCGTCGAGATCTACACCCAGGACTACTACACCGGCGACCCCGATAACCCGGTCGTCACCTGGGACGTGCACGACAACCAGCGCCGCGACTGGTGGGGCAACCCCGTCGTGCCCAGCTGGTACACCGAAGCCTCGCTCGTGCTCGACCTCGACGGCACGCCCCAGCCGGTCATCGAGCGCACCGAGTCGAGCGAAATGGCCGTGACCGTCGGGGCCGACGGCTTCTCCTACACCCGTCAAGACGACGAGGTCGCCGGCTTCAAACTAGGCACCACCCTCTAGCTCATGCACGGGGCGCGGGCCCGGAACGTGGGCCCGGCGCATTCGGCTCGTCAGGTCGAGTGGAGTTCACCGCGCACGACCGAGTCCGCCGAGTGCGCTGGCATGCCGTCGTTGGGCTCTGCGGAGACATCCACGAGCGGGTATTCCGCGAGATCAATTTCGGCGGGAATCACGAAGCGGCCGGTTGTGCCGGTGAGAAAACCAAGACTCACCAGCCTCGTTGCATCCGTGCTGAGCAGCCATACCTCGCGCAGGGGGGCGTCCACGGATGGGGCAACCGAGGGGTTCAACGTGACCAGCACATCACGCTGGCCAGACGAAGTCTCCTCAACGGATGCCTGCCCGGTCGCGCTCCAGCCCGGGAGCGGTTCGAGCTTTGCGCGAGCGACAACGGATGGCCCGCCACCGAAATCGGGCCACCAACTACTCGCTCCATAGCCGGCCACGAGGCCGATCACCGTTGCGGCCGCGAGCGGGATCCACCGGCGACGGGCGCGGGATATCGCCACGACCGGGGCCGGTTGCCGGGCAGATGGCCGGGTTGATGCCGGGGCAGGCGCAGGCGACACACCGGTAACGACGGCGGTTGTCGGCACGGCGGTTGTCGGCACGGCGGTTGTCGGCACGGCGTCTGAAGAATTCGTCAGCGTGGGAAGGGAAGCCATCGCGGCAGACAAGCCCAGTTCGGAGTGAATGCGGCTCCATGCACCGGCATCAGGGGTGATGAGCCGGGCGCCGGGGGCTGAGCGGCCCACCGCAACGGTGTGCTGCAGGACGAGGAGGTCGTTGGCGCACTCGGTACAGACCGCGAGGTGTTCGCGTTCCATGGGCGTGGGCTCAAGCTCGGCCAGGGCGATCAGGGCGAGATCGTCGGGATTAAAATGCGTCATAGCTCACCTCCAGTCTAGTTTTGAGACGGCTCAGACTCCTGCGGATATGGCTCTTCACGGTGCCGAGCGGCAGTCCGAGGCTGTCGGCAATCTGTACGTGCGTGAGATCCTCGTAGAAGGCCAGTTTCATCACCTGCCGGGGAACGGCCTCGAGCCGCTCGAGTTCCTCGCGCATGAGCACTTGGTCGGCCACCGCAATCGAATCATCGGGCTGCACGAGGGGAACGTACCCTGCAGCCACGCCTTCTACTTGGCGGCGTCGGGTACGCGCTCTGTGGGCATCCGCAACCGCGTTCCGGGTGATTCCCACCAGCCAGGCGGGCAATCGGGACCGGTCAGGATCGAAGGTATGCCGACCACGCCAGGCGGCGATGAAAACTTTCTGCAGCACATCCTCGGCTTCGGTATGGTCACCGAGCGACCGGACGGCGACCGTGAAGACGAGCGCCGACCAGCGGGCGTACATCTCCGCGAGAGCACGCTCGTCACCATCGCGGAACCTCTCGACAAGCCGCCGGTCCGCCTCGAGGACGGCAAAATTGTTTTCAGCCGCGCTGAGGGAATCCACATTCTTGTGGCTCGTGCTGTCGTCGGGCTGCGTCACGGGGTGAGAATGGCTCCTGGGGGCAGGACGTGTCGTCGGATGCGCGTCTCTTTGGCCGGTGACCGGTGAACCCGCGGGGTTTGTGTTCATCAGCATAGCGACCCCTGCTACGCCACCGGGATCGCGGTGACAACGATATTCGACTGGTACTGCCGTGTCGTGTAGTTAAATTCTCCTCCGCAGGTCACGAGGGTGAGGCGCGGCGACCCGGTACGGTCGAAAACTGCGGCCCATGGCACCTCGGGTTTGCCGGTGGACTGCACCGATTCCAGCGCATACCGGTGTTCGACGCCGTCATCGGACGACACCATGATTTCGGTACCGGCCGGCGCATCGGCCAGTCTCGCGAAGGGGCCGAGCCCGTATCGCAGTGAGTCCACATGGGCCGCGATCACCGTCGCTCCCTCGGCGCCGGGTGCTGGACCAAAGCGGTACCACGATGCGATGTCGGGGTTGGCCGCGAGCGCCATCGATCCGACGGCGTCGAGTCCTGCGGGTTCAACGGTCATGTCGATGTTGAGCGACGGGATGCGGATGCGCGTGGGTGCCGCGGCCGCTGGTCGCTGGTTGGCCAGGCTGGCATCGACCGTGGGTACATCGATGACCGGCGCGGGTGGCGGCGCGGGTGGCGGCGCGGGTGGCGGCGCGAGCGGTGAAACGGATACCGATGGCGACGACGACGGGGCCGGTGTGGATGGTGCGGCGGAGCATCCGCTGATCACGAGCGCCAGGAGAGCCGGCGCGAGAATGGCGGCGCGCCTCGATCCGGCTCTCCCCGTGCCCATGGTGGTTAGTTGCCCTTCGACGTCGCGGTGCGACGCGCCCGCAGTGTGGCGGCGATGACCACGCCGAGAAGCAGCACGAGCGACGAACCGCCGAGCCAGAGCGCGGCGGGAGCCACCGGTTGGTTGGTGGCGGCGAGGCCTGCCTCACCGGCCGGGATGCTGCCGGGAGTGGAGTGCAGGCCGGTGATGGTCTGCAGGCCGAGCGCGAGGTTGTTGTCCGCAAGGCTGCCCCAGGCGTAGACGATGGTGTTGACACCTTCAGCCACGTTCACGTCGGCCGGCCCGATCACCGGCGTCGTGGTTCCGGTCGCCGCGACGGACGCGGAGATCGTTGCGGTCGGCAGAGTCAGCAACGACTCGGCGGGGTTCACCAGGTTCGTAATGACGGGTGTACCACCGGCGAGCACGTCGACGGCGGGTGCCGCTGCCACGTGGCGCACAGTGAGTCGTCCTTCACCGGCGGCGAGGGTGGAAGTGTCGTTGGTGAACAGTGTGGCGGTTGGCGCACCGGCGGCAGCCAGGTGGGCCACGGCGGTGTAGTTCATGCCGCTTGCCAGGGCGAGGTCGACCGGGCCGATGGCCGGTGAGCTGGCATCTGCAGCGTCCGCGGCCGTGATGGCGACCGAGTAGGTGCCGGGTGCGAGTTCGAGCGGACCAGCGAGGGCGCCGGGCTCAAAGTTGTCGAGGGTGAGAGCACCGTTGACGTACACGTCCACGGTGAGACCGGGAACGCCGTGGAACACGGACAGTTTGGCGTCTCCTTCAGCGGCGGTAACCGGGGTCACGCCGACGAGAGCGATGAGCGCGCCCGCCGCGATGCCGGTGCTGAGTAACTTGCGCATGAGAACCTCCTATTTGTTGCCCGGCGCGAGTCACCGTGGCAGGGGATGCTTACACACACTCCTACCGGTCCCATCGTGCGCTTGGATGCACTCCGCACGACATTTTTTGAGTTTTCGCTTTCGGTCAGGCCAGGCCTTCGTGCTCCCTATTGCTAATGCGCGGCGCGGGGCACCCACAAGGAGCCCTCGTCATTGACGAGGGCTCCTTGTGGTGGCTGAGCAAATGTTTATCCGTTAATGACCTGCGGCACGCCCAGAGCCTTGAGGCCTTCGACACCGAACTCGAGGCCGTAGCCGGACTGCTTCGCCCCGCCGAATGGAATCATCGGGTGCACGACGCCGTGCGCGTTGATCCAGACCGTGCCGGTCTCCAGGCGCGCGGCGACCGCACGGGCCGCCACGAGGTCGCTCGACCACACCGAGCCGCCGAGCCCTACATCAACGCTATTCGCGCGCGCGATGACATCGTCGAGGTCGGTATAGCGAATGATCGGAAGCGCCGGCCCGAATTGCTCCTGACTCACGAGCGGGTTGTCGTCGTCGATGTCCGCGATCAGCGTGGTCGGGTAGAAGAAGCCGGGCGCCTCCAGGTCGGGGTCACCGCCGATGAGTACGCGGGCTCCTGAGTCTTTCGCGGCCTGCACGAGTCCCGCAACGATGTCGAACTGCGCCTTGTTCTGCAGCGGGCCGAGCACATTGTTCTCGTCGATTCCGACACCCATCGGCATTTTCGCGGCGACCGCTGTCAGTGCGTCGCAGACCGCGTCGTAGATGTCGTCGTGCACGTAGAGGCGTTTGAGCGCGGCGCAGGTCTGGCCGGTGTTGATGAAAGCACCCCAGAACAGTCCTTCAGCAATGGCCTCCGGGTCGGCGTCGGGCAATACAATGCCAGCGTCGTTGCCGCCGAGTTCCAGGGTGAGGCGCTTGACCGTGTCGGCCGAGCTCTTGATGATGGCCTTGCCTGTTGCCGTCGATCCGGTGAACATGACCTTGCCGATTCCGGGATGCACGGCGAGGCCGGCTCCGATATCGCGGCCGCCGGAAACGACGGTGACGAGCCCCTCGGGCAGCACCTGATTGAGTACAGCAACGAGCCCAAGCACGCTCAGCGGCGTGTACTCGGACGGCTTGACCACGACGGCGTTGCCCATGCGCAGCGCCGGGGCGATCTGCCACGTCGTGATCAACATCGGCCAGTTCCACGGGCCGATCGCGCCGACGACACCGATCGGGCGGTAGGTGATCGCGGCGTGGGTGGTGCCGTCATCGATGAGCACTTCGGAGTCCAGTGGGGTCGCGGCCGCGGTGCGGAGCCAGGCGGAGACGGCGCCCACTTCGAAGCGCGCGTTGGGTCCGTTGAGCGGTTTGCCCTGTTCGCGCGAGAGCAACTGGGCCAGAGCCTCGGCTGCGGCGTCGACTGCGTCAGCGGCACGCAGCATAACGGCGCTGCGCGCGTCGTGGCCGAGGGCGGCCCAGGCCGGTTGAGCCCGCGTCGCTGCGGCAATGGCAGCTTCAAGGTCGTCGACGGTGTGCACCGGGGCGAGGCCCACGACAGCACCCGTTGCGGGGTCGAAAATCTCGCGGGTCTCGCCCGTCGCGGGAGTGATGGCGGCGAGCAGCCCGTCGAGGGTGTCGAGCGTCGGGGTTGCCAGGGTGTCGTTCGTTGTCATGAGTCCTCCACGTTGAGTGCGGCGCCGTGAGTCCCGCCGTGGCTCCACCGTATGCGGGAGAATCCCGGACCGCTTGCACGAGAGCGCTGCCCACCCGCCATCGCGCGCACAGCGTGCAGTTGCAGGCCGGCGCAAGCCGAGTGTCAGGCCAGAAATTGCAGCGCGGCCTGCTTGAACTCGCGTGACGTCAGCGCGTTCAGATGGGTGCGACCGGGCAGCTCGAGGTACTCGGCACCGTGCCGGGCCGCGAGCGCGGCAATACCGGCCACAATCGGATCGGCCCCGCCGCCCACAAACAGCTGCGGGATGCCCGCCGGCACGTCGAGCGTGCACCCCGCGACCCCCTGCACGCACGCCACCAGCGCGTCACGGTCGGCGCCGGCGGCGATCGCCGGGCCGAGCACCGCGACGATGGTCGGATCGGTGGGCAGATCGCCACAAAGCACGAACCGGTTGACGGCATCGAGATTCCAGGTGGCGAACAGTTCGAGCGGGCCGGCTCCGCCGAGCACGAGGCGTCGCACGCGTTCGGGAGCAAGCTGGGCCAGCGCGGCCACCACTCGCGACCCCATGGAGTAGCCGATCACGTCGACCTGATCGAGTTCGAGAGAGTCCAGCACGGCCACCAGGTCGGCGGCCAGCTGCCGCGGTGCGTAGTCGGCGACGCGGTGCGGCTTGTCGCTGCGGCCGTGGCCGCGCAGGTCGGGTGTGATCGCGGCGCGCCCGACCTCCCCCAGCGCACGCACCCAGCCGGAACCGGCCCAGGTGACCGCTGCGGTGGAGGCAAACCCGTGCACGAGCAGAACGGGTCGCTCTCCCGGCGTGGCGTCAAAGGCGATGCGCACTCCGTCGAGCCGCCGAGCGAAATCGGTCACTCGACGGCGTCGCTCGCGGCGAACACCGCGCCGGCGTGCGCCATCTCGGCAAGGGCGGTCGCGGTGGATTCTGCGGCCACGCCGGCGACGAGATCGGTCAGCACGCGCACGTGCTGGCCGTGTTCGAGGGCGTCAAGGGTGGAGGCGCGCACACAGTAATCGGTGGCGAGACCGACAATGTCGACGTCCGTCACCCCGTGCTCGCTCAGAAGCGCCCCGACCGTCTGCCCGGCCTCGGTGGTGCCCTCAAAGATTGAGTAGGCGGGCTTACCCTGGCCCTTGCGAATGTGAAAGGTCACGGCATCCGTTGTGAGGTTTCGGTGATATTCGGCGCCTGCAGTGCCGGCGACGCAGTGCACCGGCCAGGTCGTGACGTAGTCGGGCGTCGCGTCGCGGGCGAAGTGGCCACCGTTGTCGTTGCCGATATCGTGCCAGTCGCGCGAGGCGAACACATATTTGTAGGCGAGCGGATGCTGCGCCAACAGCGCGCTCACGCCCGTCGCGACGGCGCCGCCCCCGTCAACTCCGAGAGCGCCGCCCTCGGTGAAGTCATTCTGAACGTCGATGATGAACAGTGCGCGGGTCACGATGTCTCCTTCGAAAGTCAGTTATTGCACGGTCAATTATTAGACAAGTTATCGCCGCAATGGAAAAATCCGGTAGCCAACGTGTCAATGGCGATTTTTGCGCTCGAGCTCACGTTGCCGATGGCGTAGACGGCAAAGGTGAGCGGGGTGCCGTCGGCAGCGCGAATAACGCCGGCGAGCGTGTAGCCGGTATCGATCCAACCGGTCTTGGCGAAGACCGCGCCGTCGGCGGCGGAGTTCGCACCGGCGAAACGGTCGCTGTAGGAGAGGGATCCACTCGGTCCGCCGGCGACCGGCAGGCCGTCGAACAACACGCCGAGGTTGCCTTCGCGGGCATTGACCTTGATGAACAGGGCGGTCAGATAGGCGGGCGACACGGCATTGTTGGGGCTGAGGCCCGAGCCGTCTGTGATGATCATGCCGGTCGTGTCGATGCCGTAGGCGGCGAGGCCACCGACGATGCCCTGCTGCAGTGCAGAGAAGGAGTTCCCGGCGCCGTTTTCGATAGCGACCAGACGGGCGAGCATCTCGGCGATCGTGTTGTCACTCACGATGAGCGTCTGCTGGATGAGCGTCGACACCGGCTCGGACTGCACGGCGCCGAGCTCAGCGGCGCCAGCGGGAGCGGTGGCCTGGCTGATGGTGAGCCCGCCGCCGAGTGCGTCGGCGAAGGCCTGCCCGGCCCGCATGATCGGGTCTTCGCTGCGAGCGGAGGAGCTGCGGGTGGGGTCGTTGCGGTCGCCGTCAACCATGAGGGCGGTAATTTCGGGCATGTGGCCGAAGCCGAGTTCGGTGCGGGCCCAACCGTCGTCCCAGTCGGGGCCGGAGAAATAGGAGGAGTCCAGCACGAGGGAGGTGATCGGCGGGTTGGCCGGGTCGGCAGCCCAG
Source organism: Cryobacterium sp. CAN_C2 (assembly GCF_015751745.1). NCBI lineage: Bacteria > Bacillati > Actinomycetota > Actinomycetes > Micrococcales > Microbacteriaceae > Cryobacterium > Cryobacterium sp. CAN_C2. The sequence continues at coordinate 64,367 of NZ_JADOUX010000005.1, read as the reverse complement.
GCGACCATGGTCTGGGTGGCGAGGTCGTCGAGGTGGGCGGCGCCGGTGTAGAACGGTTCCTGACCGGTGGGCAGCCGCGACAGGGTGAGGTCTCCGCCGCCGATGAGCACAACCTGGCCGGGTTCGGCGCCCTTGACCACACGGGTAGTGGCCCGATAGTCGTCGCCGAGCACGTTGAGCGCGGCGGCCGAGGTGAGCACCTTCATGACACTCGCCGTGCGCGAGGAGGTCGTGCCGCCGCGATCGAACAGCACCTCACCGGTGGTGGCGTTCCTGACCTGCGCCTGAAAATCGGCGAGGCGGGTGTCGGCGGCAAGCCCGGCGACCGAGCAGGTGCGCAGTCGGCTGGCCGTCGTCGCCTCCGCGGGCACCGGCCGGGCGGGGTCGATGGTCGGCGCCGGGCTTGGCGTCGCCGTGGGCATGGCCACCGCGGATGCCGCCGCCCGTTCATTCGCGCCGGTCTGGCTGCCGGCAAACACAGCTCCACTACCCAGCAGCACGAACACGAGGGCGCCGGCGGCAATCAGCCAGGGGCGCCGATACCGGGCGAAGACGCGTGCGATCCCACCGCGCGGGACAGCGCCAGCCGTAGCCGGTTTGGGTTTCTGCACTGGTTCGTCCACCTCCGTATGCTAACCGACGCGCCGCCGGGCGGGCTATTCGCCCGGATAACGCAGTCCGATCAGGGCCCGCACCGCGTCGAGGGTGGTCATGATGGCGACCGATTCCTCGGCCGGCATGATGGCGCTCGAAACTTTTGCGGCGCGAATGAGGGCTTCAGCCTCGACCGCTTCGAAGTGCATCCCTCGGCCGGTGAACTCGGCCGCCGTGAAGGTCTCGAGTATGGTCCCCACGTTGTCGAGCACCCGAAAACCGGTCGGCGCATACCAAACGGCGTCGATGTCGATGCGCCCGTGCGTGCCGATGATCGACGCCGTCGTCGGGCCGAGGGTGTCGCTCGCCGCGAATGTCATGGCGATCTGGCCGCCGGGATAGCGAAAGATCGTCGCGACCTGTGCATCCGCTCCGGTGGACTTGAACGAGGCGCTGGCCAGAATCGAGTCGGGCGCACCGAAGACGGCATTCGCAAAGTTCACCGGGTAGACGCCGAGATCGAGCAGCGCGCCCCCGCCGAGGGAGAGGGAATTGAGCCGGTGCTCGGGGTCATCGGGTAGGTCCTGTGTGTGGTCGGCGAGCAGGCTGCGCACGTCGCCGAGCGTGCCGGCGGCGAGAATCTCCCGAATACGCACCATGTGCGGCAGAAATCGGGTCCACATGGCTTCGAGCACGAGTAGGTTCTTACTCGCGGCGAGGTCGACGATCTGCCGGGCTTCGCGGGCGTTGAGTGCGAATGGCTTCTCGATCAGCACGTGTTTGCCGGCGTTCAATGCGAGTGTGGCGTGCTCGGCGTGAAAAGGATGCGGCGTTGACACGTAGATAACGTCGACCTCGGGGTCGTTCACGAGGGCTTCGTAGCTGCCATGCGCGGTGGGGATGCCTAATTCGACGGCAAACGCATCCGCTGATGTCTGCCGGCGCGACCCGACCGCTTGTACCGTGTGGCCGTTCTGCACGAGATCGTTGGTGAACGAGTGGGCGATGCCGCCGGTGGCCAGGATTCCCCAGCGGATGAGAGCCGTCATGCCTGCAGTTTATCCACGGGCACCGACACTGGGTTCTGGATGCCGAGACCCGAAACGATTCCGCCGCCGACCAGCAGGATTCCGGTCACAATGGCCGCCCGATGAAACCCGTCGACGTCAAGAACCGGGCCGACGATAATGCTTGCCGCTGCAATCGCCACGAGTCCAGCCACCCGCGACACCGCATTGTTGACGGCCGAGGCGATGCCGGCCCGGCTCGGATCGATGGCGCCGAGGATGGCGGAGGTCAGTGGGGCGACGGTGATGGTCAGTCCCAGGCCGAAGATGACAATGCCGGGCAAGACCTGGCTGACATAGGCGACGCTCGGTTCAACACGCAGCATGGTGAAGAAGCCGGTTCCGGCCGTGATCGGGCCAACGCACATGAAGAGCCGCGGGCCGAACCGTCCGGCGAGCCGTCCGACGGCGCCCGACAGGGCAATGCTCAGAATACTCACCGGCAGCAGCGCGAGGCCGGCCAGCGTCGCGGAGTACCCGCCGACCTGCTGCAGGAAGACGGCGAGAATGAACGAACCGAGCGACAACGCCGCATAGATCAGGGTCGTAGCCACGTTTCCCACCCAAAAGTTGCGCACCCGAAACAAACTGAGCGGCATCATGGGCTTTCGGGTGCGTCTCTCGTGCCAGATGAACGCGGCAAAACATAACAGACCAACCGAGAGCGGCACCAGAATGACCGGGCTTCCCCACCCGAAGTTTGCCTGTTCGATGAGCGCGAAGACGGGCAGCGCGAGACCGAGCACCCCGAGAACGGCGCCGATGATATCAACGCGGGTGCCGGCATCCGCTGCCCGATCGCCCGGAAGACGCGCCAGCAGAACCAGAGTCGCCGCGATCGGCACGATATTGATGGCGAACACCAGTCGCCAGGATGAGAGGTCGACCAGCAGACCGCCGATGAGCGGGCCCGCGATGAATGCAGTGCTGGTCCAGGCGGTCCAGGTACCGATCGCGCGAGCCTGGCCGGAGCCCGAGAACGTGCTGAAAACGAGGGCGAGCGAGCTCGGTACCAGCAGGGCGCCAGCCACGCCCTGCAACCCACGCGCGCCAATGAGAAAGGAAGCGCTCGGTGCCACAGCGCAGAGAACGGATGCCGCGGCGAACCCCACCAGACCCCAAAACAGCACCCGTTTACGCCCGAACGCGTCGGAGAGTGAACCGGCCAGCAGGATGACGCCGCCAAGGGTGATGAGGTACGCATCGACGACCCACTGCTGGGTCGCAATGCCGCCGCCGAGCTCGCGGGTGATCGCCGGGAGGGCCACATTGATGACGGTGCCGTCGAGAAAGGCTATGAAAGAGGCGAGCACTGCGACGACAAGAACGAGCCGTTGTGCGGTGGCCGGTGAACGAGTCATGACTTGATTTAACCGCACGAACCACCGCACTGGACAATTTACTCGGTGTGTAATTTATAGGTCACACTAGAGCAATGATCACCCTGCAGCAGGATGCCGATGGCTTCATCCGCATGAACCGGCACTTTCCCGATAACTCGCTCATCAGCATCACTTTCACCGAGGGCGCCCAGGAGGAGTTCACCGGAGCCCAGCTGAACTCCATCTACGATGGCGCCTTGGCCGAGTTTCGCGGGCAGAACCGCCTCGAGGGAGCAAAGGGCTTCTCTCGGGCGCCCACGCAGACCGTTCACCCCACCAAGAAGATCACCGTTGTTCGGGTGCACCCCGGAATGGCCCGCTGACTGGCGGCGATCAGGTCTGGTCGCCGCCAGTCTGCCCACGTGACCTAGGCGGGTTGCGGGGCCAGCGCTGTGAGGGCGGCGAGCCTATGGACGCCGATCGGTCCCTCAGCCAACAGCGGAACGATGGCAACGCGGTCGGCGCGGGCGAATACGGCCCTGATCTGGGTGGCTTCGTTGGCGGCGCGCGCTTGCAGGAACGGCGTTTCGGGGTGTGCGGCGACGATGGAATCATTGACCACCCAGCCCCACGGCTGAATTCCGGCGCGGTTGAGATCCTGTTGCCGGCTCTCGGCCTCGAGCACCGGGGTCGTCTCGGCGAGGGTCACCAACAATACCTTCGTCAGGGCCGCATCCTGCAGACGCATCAACGGGGTCACGATCGACAGGCCCTCCCCCATCTGGCGTGAAATTTCCCGATGGTACGACCGGTGGCGTCCAACAACAGCAGGGTAGGGCCGGTCGGGGCAGTATCGACGACGACAAATTCGTGACGTGATTCGTGAACGGCCTTCGAGAACTGCCGAAAAACCGCGACCTCGTCGGTACACGGCGAGAGCAGATCTTCGGCCAGGGCGGCCCGACCATCATCGTCGAGGTTTTTGCTCTTGGTCGCCATCAGGCGCTCCCGATGCTCACGAACCGCCTCGACCGGGTCAACACGCGAGACGCGCAGCCCGGGCAGGCTTCCGTGCAGGGTGTCGACCAGATGGGCTGCCGGGTCCGTCGTCGTCAGGTGCACGGCGTGGCCGCGCTGGGCGAGGGCGACGGCGATCGCCGCCGCGAACATGGTCTTGCCGACTCCGCCTCGTCCCATGCAGAGGATCAGGCCGTGACCGGCCTGCTCCAGTTCGTCGACGACGTGGCCGAGCGGGGCATCCGGCACGTCGACAGTGATTTTCGGTGGCACGGCGCCATCGATATCGGTCTGAAACAGGGTACGGAGCGCCCCGACGCCCATCATGTTGCCGGCTTTGAGCTCGAGAATGTCCCGCGGCAGGGCCACCAAACGTGTGGGAATACCGTTCAGCGCGACCGACTCCCGGTTTCGCACCGCTATCGCTATCGCTTCAGTTTCCGCGCTGGTGGAAGCACTCCGTTGATCACGACGTAGCCACCGAGAATGACGATTTGCTGCAATTCGTCACAGGTTCGATCGATCTCCGCCAGGGCGGATGCCTGGGCGCACGCGACGAGCACCAGGCGGGTGCGTTCGGGGTCGGAGAGGGCGGCGACCGCTGCGGCGTACACCCTCTTCTGCTTCTCCAGCCCGGACAGCGGGCCGAGGCAGCTCGGATCACCCTAACCGGCGTCGAGAAACTCGGTCCACGAGCCGGGCAGTTGCAGCAGGCGGATGGTGTGCCCGGTCGGCGCGGTATCGAACACGATGTGATCGTACGTCTCCAGCCGGCTGTCATCGGTGAGCAGGTTGGTGAACCCGTCGAACGAGGCGACCTCGGTCGTGCACGAGCCGGATACGCCCTCGAGAATGCTCGCAAGCTCGCGCTCCGGCAGCAGTTCGCGAACCGGGGCGAGAATGCGTTCCCGATAGGCATCGGCTGCCTGTTCGGGGTCGATCTCGAACGCGCGCAAGCCGGCAATAGCGCCAATCGGAGTGACCGTGTTACCGATCGTGTCACCGAAGACCTGCCCGCTGTTGGAGGCCGGGTCGGTGCTCACCAGCAGCACGCGGCAACCGCGTTCGGCCGGTTCGATGGCTGTGGCGCAGGCAACGGATGTTTTTTCCACGCCCCCCTTGCCGGTGAAGAAAAGAAATCGCGGCGGGTTGCGGAGAAATTTCATGCTCTGCAAGTCACGGTGTCAACAGCAGGCGGTAGCGCCGCCGTAGCATCCGCTATCAGATTTCGCGGCCAACCCGAGCTGGGGGCGGTCGGTCGGCGCTTCACCGACAACGGCAGCGGCGAGGCCGGCGAAGGCGAGCAGCTGAGCCTTGGAGGGGTAGGCGCCGGTCGCGACGGTAACGCCGTCGACGACGGTCAGCAATAGCCCGGCGGAACCGACGACGTTCAGGAACGCCCGCACGGTCTCATCCGTGGCGAAAGCGAGTGGATTGGTGGCCAGATTATGACGCTGAATGTCTGCACCGAGATCGTGCCTGCTGCGCACGGTTGCCGTGACCTCGACGAGGGACTGGTCAACGTCGACACCACACACCCCGGTGTCGCAGCACAATGTCGGCTCATAGATTCGGATGGCCGCCATGTCGATCTCCCTCGTGTCGCTGACCTCAGCCTGACCTTTTGTATCGATGAATATCAATATGGCATTAGGCACGCATGAGGTCGCTCCCCGACGAGCACGGAGCCATCATCACAGCGGTCAGACCAGCACGCTTCATTGCGGAACGCCACCACCTCATCGACGGGCTGCCCAATGCACTGAAACCGCACCTTTCGCCGAACGCGCGCGCGGGCCAGACTGTGCCCATGGAACACGCACGAGCGGCAGAGATGAGCGCCCGGGTGGCGGGCCTGTTCAACCGGGTGGCCGACACCTACGATGCGGTCGGAGTGCCGTGGTTCGCGCCGATCGCCGAGCGGCTCGTGGCCGAATCAGTGCCCCGAACGGGCGAACGCGCCCTCGATCTCGGCACCGGTCGCGGCGCCGCCCTATGGCCGCTCGCCGAGGCCGTCGGGCCGACCGGCCGCGTGACCGCGCTCGACCTCGCCGAGCAGATGGTCTCGGCAACCCATCGTGACGCCACGGCTCGCGGCCTGCGCACCGTGACCCTCCTCGTGGCTGATGCTTCGAACCCGGGCCTGCCGCCAGCGTCGTACGACCTCGCCATCGCTTCGCTCGTGCTCTTCTTCCTGCCCGAGCCGGGCGTCGCTCTCCGCGCCTGGTGGGACCTACTCGTGCCGGGCGGCCGCCTCGGGGTCTCCACCTTCGGCCCCCGAGACCCGGCGTGGGAAGACCTTGACGACGTCTTTACGAGGTACCTTCCACCGCAGCTGCTCGACGCCCGCACGAGCGGCATCCGTGGCCCATTCGCAACGGATGCCGGGGTCGAGGCTCTGTTCGCAGCTGCGGGTTTCGACAGTGCTCGCACCACTCATATCGATCTGCCGGTGCATTTCAACGATGTCGACCAGTGGCGTCGCTGGTCAATGTCGCACGGACAGTTGTCGCACTGGTTGGCGGTGCCGGAACCGGACCGGGACGCCGTTCTGGCGCTGGCCGCCGAGCGGCTCGAAGCGGCGCGCGATCCCCGCGGCGGCTTCACGCTGGAGCAGCGCGTGCGCTTCACGACGGGGCGCCGGCCCCTGACCGGCTGAACCAACGTCTGACACTCAGACTGAACGCTCAACCCTGTCCTATCAAGTGGGGGCGCAGGTGCTCAATCGGGCGACCTGCTTCCCGTCCGCCGGTGCCCCGCCGAAACCCACAGCTTCTTTCCCGAGGCGGCCCTCGATGAGCGTTGCGTCAGACCATGCTCATCAGGGTAAATTCCTCGTGCCGAACCTGACAGGCCACTGCCTATCAGAATTCCACCAGAAGGGGTATTGACAACGCGTCGGGTAAAATCGTCGAGATTGGTTCACGACTTCGTTCCGGAAAACCCGGTAGGACCAAGCTGTTTCGTGGAGCCGCCTGTCAGAATCGAACTGACGACCTTCTCATTACGAGTGAGATGCTCTACCAACTGAGCTAAGGCGGCGTTACCAGAACGCCCCCTCAGGCACTCGGTGACACAGCAATCAAGCCTAGTCGTTTCTGCGAGTGATTCTGTACACCTCGGCGAATGAGGCATCCACGCTCCGACAGCGGGCTCGCACCGCCGCCCTCAGCCCACGCGTGCCAGGCATGACCAATCGCGGCCACGGCCACGAGCGTGAACAAAAGGGCGCGCTGGGGCAGCTCGGCTGGGTCGTCATCACGTCAGTGTTGGGGCCGCGAGCGACGAAGAATTAACTGTCTTCGACGGTGACGCGGTCGAAGCCACGCTGGCGAGACGGGGTCAGCACGGCGTGCTGCACGGCCCGCCGCGTGGCGAGGCGCTTGCGCTCCCGCAGTCCGGGCAATTCAGTTTCGATCGACAGGCTCCAACTGTCTCACAGCGCGCATATCGGCCACGGCGGCTAACACTGCGGATCGGAGGCCGGCACGATTCCGTCAACGAGATACGAGTCGACGGCGTTGTTGACGCAGGAGTTCGACTTGTTGTAGGCGGTGTGCCCCTCGCCGGTATAGGTCACGAGGCTGCCACTGTCGAGCTGTGCGGCCAGCTGCTGCGCCCAGACGTACGGGGTTGCCGGGTCGTTGGTGGTACCGACGACCAAGATGGGTGCCGCTCCGGGCGCGTGAATCTCGGAGCGTTCGCCGGTGAACTTGTATGGCCAATCGGCGCAGCCGATGTCGCCGAAGCTCATGAACTGGCCGATCACGGGTGCCGCAGCCTCAAGCTCGGCAGCCTGGGCCCGCATCACGGTCGGGTCTGCGTTGTAGGCGTAGTCGATGCAGTTGATGGCCGTGAACGATTCGGTCGAGTTGTCGCTGTAGTTGCCGTCGGCGTCGCGGCCGTTGTAGGCGTCGGCGAACTGAAAAGCGCCGTCGGCGCTGCCGTGCAACACGGTGTCGAACATGCCGCTCAGTTGTGGCCACGCGGTCGCTTGGTAGAGCGGGTAGATGATAGCGGTGAGCAGCGCGTTTCCGCCGAGTTGACGGCCATCCGTGGCCATGATGGGGCTCGTGTCAACGGATTTCAGTAGCGCGCCGATCGTCGTCATCGCACTGTCGACGCTGCCACGGAAGGGGCAGTTCTTGCCCGCCAGACAGTCCGTGAGATAGGCGCGTAGGGCGTTCTCGAAGCCCACCGCCTGGGTCTTGGTCACCTCGAAGTTGCTGGTCGAGGGGTCGACGGCGCCATCGAGCACGAGGCGGCCGACCTTCTCGGGAAAGAGTTCGGCGTAGGTAGCGCCGAGGTAGGTGCCGTAGGAGAAGCCGAGATAGTTCAGGTGTGTGTCGCCGAGCACGGCGCGCAGCAGGTCGAGGTCGCGGGCGGCGCTCTTCGTGTCGACCGTGCCGAGCAATGGGCCGGTCTGCTCGGCGCACGCCGCCGCGAATGCGTCGGCGGAAGCCGAAAGCTCAGCGATCCAGGCGTCCGTGCCGCGTTCCGCCACAGTCAGTCCGTAGATGTATTCGTCCATCTGGGCCGAGTCGTAACAGGACACCGCCGAGGAGCGCCCCACGCCGCGGGGGTCGAACCCGACGATGTCGAAGCTCGCCTGCAGGGTGGCGTCCGTCGCGTAGTCGAGGGAATCCTTGATGAAGTCGTAACCGGAAGCACCCGGCCCGCCGGGGTTCACGAGCAGCGAGCCGATACGGTCGCCGCCGGTGGCGACGTGGCGAATCAGAGCCAGCGACACGTCGCCGGCGGCCGGGTCGGAGTAGTCGAGTGGCGCCTTGGCGTCGGCGCACTGCAGTCCGTCACCGCAGTCGTCCCACTGCAACACCTGGCTGTAGAACGGATCGAGGTCGTTCGCCACCTGCTCGCCGGTGGGGGTGGACTTGTTCGGGCCGGCATCCGTTGTCGATTGGGCGGAGCATCCGATTAGGGCGAGCGTGAGCGCCAGGGCGGCGGCCGTGATGCTAGTGGCGCGGATGCGTCGGTTCAACGGATTCCTCTTTCATGGCGTGAAGCGGATGCTGTGGTTCAGGCTACCGACAGTGGCTGAGAGTCAGTGTGGGCGGCGGATCGCCGACACGAGCATCGCCTCAAGGGCGAGAGCCGGGGCGACGTTGGATTGGATACGCTGGCGGGCCAGGGCAATCGCGTCCATGGTGGCGACCGTGGCCGCGGGGGCGCTGGCGGCACTTGCGGTGCGCAGCTCAGCGAGCAGTTCGAGGTTGATCACTGACCGGTCGCGGCCGAGTTGCACCATGCAGACGTCCCGGTAGAGCGAAGCGAGGTCGACCAGGATACGGTCGATGCCGTCGCGCAGGCTGCGCACGGCCCGGCGTTTCTGGTCGTCTTCGAGGGCCTTGATCTGGCTGCGCAGCCCCGGCGGCACGGACTGTCCGGCCTCGACACCGAGCGAGCGCAGCATGCCGTCGCGCTCCGCGGCATCCAGTTCGAGGGTGATCGCCTTGGCGTCGTCACCGGCGATCGCGAGCAGCCGCGCCGCCGCGTTGACGGCCGATGATACCGAGCGGATGCCCAGGGCGGTGCGCAGGGTCTCCTCGCGCCGTGCCCGCGCGTCGGCATTGGTCGCGAGCCGCCGGGCCATGCCGATGTGGCTTTGAGCGAGGCGGGCGCTCAGCTCGGCGATGACCGGGTCGACGCCGTTGCGCCGCACGAGCAGGTCGGCGACATCGGCGACGCTCGGTACGCGCAGGCGCACGGTGCGCACCCGCGAGCGAATGGTGGGGAGCAGGTCTGCTTCGCTCGGCGCACAGAGAATCCACACGGTGCGCTCCGGCGGCTCCTCGAGGGCTTTCAGGAGCACGTTGGAGGTGCGTTCAACCATGCGGTCGGCGTCTTCGACGACGACGACCCGGTACCGACCGACCGACGGGGAATATTGCGAGCGAGCGACGGCCTCCTTGACGGATTCCATCTTGATGATGACGCCCTCGGTGGTGAGCACGCTGAGGTCGGGGTGGGTGCGCGCGTCGACCTGACGAGCGGCCGCGAGGTCGCCGTCGGGTGTGCCCGGGCTGAGCAGGGCCGCCGCGAAGGCGAAGGCGAGGTTGGAGCGGCCTGAACCGGGCGGCCCGGTAATGAGCCAGGCGTGCGTCATCGAGGTCGACTCGGCGGTGGTGGCGGTGGCGGTGGCGGCGCCGGCATCGACGGCACTCGGCACCCTCTGCGCCGCCGCCCGGAAGATGGCGATTGCGTCGGCCTGTCCCGTTAGGTTGTCCCACACTGCCATGAGTCAAGGGTAACCCGCCCCGCCGACACCGCCGCGTTGCGTTTCCCACGTTCCGGGACCGGGCAGTAAGACGAGGAGGCGTCGAAGCGCTGGGGTTAGAGGAGGGGAGCTACGCGGGCCCGGATGGTGGCGGCGATCTCGGCGGCCGGGGCGGCAGCATCCACCACCACGAACCGGTCGGGTTCGACGGCCGCGAGCCGCAGGAATTCGGCACGCACACGGGCATGAAAGTCGTTCTCCTCGGCCTCCAGCCGGTCAAAGACCTTGTCATCGGCGGCCAGCCGAGCCCGCGCGGTGACCTCGTCGAGGTCGAGCAGCACGGTCAGGTCGGGCAGCAATCCTTCGGCGGCCCAGAGCGACAGGTCCCGCACCTCGGTGGCGCCGAGCACGCGCCCGGCCCCCTGGTAGGCGACCGAGGAGTCCAGGTAGCGGTCCTGCACGATCACATCGCCGCGGGCGAGCGCCGGCCGTAGCTTGGTGCCCACGTGCTGGGCTCGGTCTGCAGCGTAGAGCAGCGCCTCAGCGCGTGGGTCGACCTCGCCACGATGGTGCAGCACGATCTGCCGAATCTCGACGCCGACATCCGTTCCTCCCGGCTCACGGGTGCGTACCACGGTGCGCCCCCGCTCTTCCAGCCAGTCGGTGAGCAACTGCGCCTGCGTCGTCTTGCCGGATCCGTCGCCGCCCTCGAGGGTGATGAACAGGCCGGTCACGACGTGGGCGCAGCCTTCGGCGCGATCGTCGTCGACGCAGCGGATTCAGCGGCCGAACTGGCCGCCTTCTTCACGGCCGCCTTCTTCACGGGCGCCTTCTTCACTGGCGCCTTCTTTGCAGCCGGCTGCTTGGCCGTGGCCTTCTTGGCCGTGGCTTTCTTGGCCGTGGCCACGGGCGTTCCCGTGCCGGCCAACGCTGCCTTGGCTGCCGCGTTCGAGGCCCGGGTCGCCGCCGCCTTCTTAGCGGTAGCCGCCTTAGCTGCCGCGGTCGGCGCCTTCTTCACGGCAGGTTTCTTTGACGCCGACTTCTTCACGGCGGCCTTCCTGGCCGGCGCCTTCGTGCGCGGCGCGGCCGGACCCTTGGCACGCTTATCGGCCAGCAGCTGCACGGCCCGGTCGAAGTCGATCTCCTCGATGTCCTCCGACTTGGGAATCGTCGCGTTGGTGACCCCATCGGTCACATACGCGCCGAACCGCCCGTCCTTGATCTTGATCGCCCTGCCACTCTCGGGGTCGGGCACTTCGAATTCCTTCAGGGCGCTGGACGCCCGGCGGGCACCATATTTCGGCTGGGCGTACAATTCGATCGCACCCGGCAGATCCATGTCGAAGATCTGATCTTCGCTCGTGAGCGACCGGGTGTCGATGCCCTTCTTCAAATACGGGCCGAACTTGCCATTCTGGGCCAGGATTTCGGCGCCCGTCTCCGGGTCGAGTCCGACGATGCGCGGCAGGGCGAGCAGGCGCAGCGCCGTTTCGAGGTCGACCGTCGCCAGATCCATCGATTTGAAAATGGATGCTGTGCGCGGCTTGTCCGCAGCAGCCACCTTTTTCGCGGCCGGCTTGCGCTTCGGCTTGGTCGGTGCCTCAGCAAAAGCGGTGACCTCGCCGGTGGCAGGGTCCACGGCTTCCATCGGAGCGGCCACGGCGACTGGAACAACGGATTCGCCCGGAGCCGGCGCGAGTTCGGTGACGTACGGCCCGAAGCGACCGTCTTTCGCGACGATTTCCTTGCCGTTGTCCGGGTTCAGTCCGATCACCCGGTCGGTGACGACCGGAGCATCGATGAGCTCACGGGCTTTGGTAGCGGTCAGTTCGTCGGGAGCGAGTTCCGGCGGAATGTTTACGCGGCGGGGCGGGGCATCCGCCGCAGCGTCGGGGTCGATGACCTCGAGGTACGGGCCGTACTTGCCGATGCGCAGGGTGATGTCGTCGCTGATGGCGACCGAGTTGATCACGCGCGGGTCGATCTCACCGAGGTTATCGATGACCTGGCGCAGGCCGCGGTGCTTATCGCTGCCGAAGTAGAAGCTATTGAGCCAGTCCAGACGGTTGGCTTCGCCGCCGGCGATGCGGTCGAGGTCGTCCTCCATCTCGGCGGTGAAGTCGTATTCGACCAGGTCGCCGAAGAACTCTTCGAGCAGGCGCACGACCGAGAACGCGATCCAGTTGGGAACGAGCGACTGGCCGCGCGGCGTGACATAGCCGCGCTCGGTGATGGTCGAGATGATCGACGCGAAGGTCGACGGGCGGCCGATGCCGAGCTCCTCGAGTTTCTTGACCAGGCTGGCCTCGGTGTAGCGGGCAGCCGGAGTGGTCTCGTGGCCCTTGGCCTCGAGGTCCTGCAGAACCAACATCTGGCCTTCTTGGAGCGGCGGCAGCTTCGACTCGGTCGCGTCGGTCGAGGCATTGCGCTCCTCGTCCTTCGACTCCTCATAGGCAAGCATGAAACCGCGGAAGGTGATGACCGTTCCGCTGGCCGAGAATTCGGCGAGCACGCCCGACGCGGAGGGGTGCTCCGAGGTGCCGGTCGGGCCGGCCGCGATGGTGACGGAGGCGGTCGAGCCGGTGGCGTCCTTCATCTGCGAGGCAACGGTGCGCTTCCAGATGAGCTCATAGAGCTTGAAATCGTTGCCGCGCAGGCTCGACGCGAGCGAGGCCGGGGTGCGGAAGGTATCGCCCGAGGGGCGAATGGCCTCGTGCGCTTCCTGCGCGTTCTTGCTCTTGCCCTTGTAGGCGCGCGGCGCATCCGGAACCGTCTCGGCGCCGTACAGCGCCGCAGCCTGGGTGCGGGCGGCAGTGAGGGCCTGCTGCCCAAGCGACGGCGAGTCGGTACGCATATACGTGATGAACCCGTTTTCGTACAATGACTGGGCAACGCTCATGGTCTGGCGGGCGGTGAAGCGCAGCTTGCGAGCCGCTTCCTGCTGCAGGGTCGAGGTCGTGAACGGTGCAGCGGGGCTGCGACGGTAGGGCTTCGAGGTGACCTTGGCGACCTCGAGCTTGACGCCGGGTTTCTGCAGCGCGGTCGTGAGGGCGTGGGCGGTAGAGGCATCCAGCGTGACGGCCTTCACGGCAGGCTTGAGCGCACCGGAGTCGTCGAAGTCGCCACCGGTGGCAATGCGCTCACCGTTCAACCGAACGAGCTTCGCGTCGAACGCCTGGTCAGTCTCCGAAGCGGATGCCGCCAGTCGCGCAAGCAGATCCCAGTAGCCGGCCGAGACGAACGCGAGACGTTCCTTCTCCCGGTCAACGACGAGGCGGGTCGCGGCGCTCTGCACGCGTCCGGCGGACAGGCCGGGGCCGACCTTGCGCCACAGCACGGGAGAAATCTCGTAGCCGTAGATTCGATCGAGGATACGGCGGGTCTCCTGCGCGTCGACGAGGGCGGTGTCGAGGTCGCGGGTGTTGTCCTTGGCGGCAAGGATGGCGTCTTTGGTGATCTCGTGGAACACCATGCGCTTGACCGGAACCTTGGGTTGCAGCACCTGCAGCAGGTGCCAGGCAATGGCCTCGCCCTCGCGGTCCTCATCCGTTGCGAGCAAGAGTTCGTTCGCATTCTTGAGGGCCCGCTTGAGTTCGCTGACGGTCTTCTTCTTAGCGTCGCTCACCACGTAGTACGGTTCAAAACCGTTGTCGACGTCGACCGAGAATCGGCCGAGCGCACCCTTCTTGAGCTCAGGTGGCAGGTTTTTCGGCTCGATCAAATCGCGAATGTGACCGACCGAAGACAAAACCTCGTAGCCGTCGCCGAGATACGAGGCGATCGACTTCATCTTGGTCGGTGATTCAACAATGACCAGCTTCTTAGTGCCTGGCACCAGACTCCTCTTTATACGTAGTGACCAAATGATGGGCCAAGGCACACCATACACACCGGAATGGAGTGCCCGCCTAATCGACGGGCGCGTCTCGGCGCGTCCCGCCCGCACACACAGAGCTCCCAGCCGCTGCCCAGTTCGCTCGGAGCCTGCCGGACAACAATCCCAAACCCTTGCTGTTTACCCGCCCACGTGCAGAATAGACCCATGGGTACAACGACGGCCACATACACCGCGAAGTTGACGGACGGGCCCCTTCAGGGCAAGACAATCACCACGACCTTCCTCGACACGGGTGATCCGCAGCCCCGCATTGAGATTCCGGCCGACTCCGGCAAGCGCTACCTCTACGCGCGCGGTGCCGGCCTGGAGTTCGAGGGTTCCGACACTCCCGGCCGCCCGAGTGCGGTCGAGTACCGCTACCTTGAGGCGCTCCTCTCCTAGATCGCTGGGTCATCAGGTCGCTGCGTTTGCCTGGTCGAGTGCGCCCCGACTCCTTCTACCCGGTCGGCGGCCCGGTCGGCGGCCCGGCCCGGGCACTCGCGGAGATGTCGATGCCGAGCACCCGGCGCCGCACCGAAACGGATGCGATCAGCGCCGTTACGGTACACCCCGTGGCGGCCGTCTCGTTCAGCGTCGCCACGGCATCCGCTGCATCACAGGGGTAGCCTGCAATCGCGCCGGAAGCTGTGTCGGCAGCGGCGAGCGCAGCCGCATCGGCCGCGTTTGCGACGGACCGACCGACGACGAGCAGACCCAGGATCGTCACGACAAGGGTCGTCAGCAGCACGGTGGCTGCGAGCAGAGCGAGGGCGAGGATCGACCCGGCTCCGCTCTCGGAAAGCCCCGTCGCGGCAACTCCAGCGTCTACGTTGTCGACGCGCGCGCTCATCGGCCACCGGCCAGGGCGCAGGAGCGCGCTTCGAGGGTCAGGCCCGCGAACATCCCCGGCAGGCTTGAGACAGTGACCCGGGCACAGACAAACTCGCCGTGTCGCTGTGGAGCCAGGATCGCCCCCGATACCGCGTGCTGCACCAGCCCTCCGACACGTGCCACACTGTCGCCGCGGGCGAGCGCCCGCGCGGCATTGGCGGCGGCATCCGTCAACCGCACCTGAACTCCGACCAGTTGAACGGCCCCGAGACAGCAGGCCAGCACGAGCACGACGGCCGGCAATACCGTGGCGAATTCGGCGGTCGTACTACCCCGGCTACCCCGGCTATCCGATACTGAGGGCACGTCGCACCAGATCGGTGAGCATTGCGCGCACCTCGTCGCTGCGCAGAATGACGATGAGCAGCCCGGCGAACCCGACCGCGGCCATCGTGGCCACAACGTATTCCGCCGTCGCGGCTCCGACCTCGTCGGTCAGTCTTCTCAGGGTGGTCTTTGTATACACAGACTCGTCTCCTTCGGCGTCCATCGACGCGGGTTGGGTGGCACGAGCATGTTCACCCTGCCCCGATCCCCCGGCGCGCGCCGCGGCATCCAAATCATTTGTGGACAGTTTCAGAGCGTCGTCAGAGTGGAGGAGAGCACGCTGATCAGCAGCGGCACCACGCCGACCAGCATGAACGCGGGCAGCACGCACAGGCCGAGCGGCAGCATCAGCGTCACCGACAGCGTCGCGGCCCGGCGCTGCCCGGCGCTGCGGGCATCGCGGCGCAGCTGTTCGGCCGCACTGCGGAGCAGTTCCGCCGCGGGAACTCCCGCCCGCGTCGATAGGTCAAGTACCCGGTCAATCGGGTCGACGTCGGCACCCGGCGCGATGCCGTAGCGCTTGGCTGCTGCACGCACCAGTGCGCGCGAACGGTCGATCGACCCACCGCCGGACATGGCAATCGCCATGAGTTCGAGCCGCAGCCCTGGGGTCAGGTCGGCCGGAGCCGCTCGGCGCACCAGCGCACGGTTCCAGCTCGCGGCGGCCAGCATCAACAGTGCGCCGCCGCCGAGGCAGACCAGCCCGGGCACGGTGGCGAACAGCGTGTGCAGGGAATCGAAACCCATGAGGCTGCCCAAAACGACGCCGATCAGCGGCAGCACCATCACGAGTCGGGCCGTCGCGCGCGGGGAGGCCAGCGCCACCTCGAGATCACGCTGCACCTGGGCGAGTTCGCGCAGCGACGTGGCGAGCTCGCGCAGACAGCCGGCCAGGGGCGAACCGGCTTGTGTGGCCACCTGCCAGGCTGCGGCGAGTCCGAGCCAGGCGCGCTCGGCCTGAGCCGCTGCGTCGCCGCGCCGTCGGGCGCGGGCGGCGACCGTCACACGCGTGCCGCCCGGCGACGGGTTCTCCCTGGCATGCCGGTGCGCCTGCCCGGCGATCGCGTCTGCCACGCTGTCGCCGCGCGCCGCGGCTCGGGCTGCCGCCCGCAGGATGCCCGTCGTCGCCGTATCCGCCGCACCCGCCGCACCCGCCGCACCCGCAGGCGCCGAGCCGATTCGGCGCCCGACCGCGGTCGGCGCAACAACCGGCACCAGGTATCCCCAGGCTGTCACCGGGGACACGCCAGCCGACAGCAGCACGGCCAGCTGCTGGGTGACCGCCGCAACCTCCTCGATCGGCGGCACCACGTCAACCCTCCGCATGGTCGGAGGCTCCCGCGTCGGATTGTGACTGAACGAGTCTTTCCATCCCGGCCCCATCAAACCGCCTCGATCGAGAGTCGGTCTCGGCCGTTGAGGGTGAACCGGCCGACCGCGTCAAGCCGACGCACGCCGTCGGTGCGTTCCAGGTGCAGCACCAGCCCGATCGCACTCACCGTCTGTCGGGCCACGGCCGCCGCACTCATGCCGGCGAGAGCTCCGAGCGCCTCCAGCCGAGCGGGAACGTCTTCGAGCGAATTGGCGTGCAGGGTGCCCGCTCCCCCGTCGTGCCCGGTATTGAGGGCGCCGAGCAGCTCCCGAATCTCCGCCCCGCGGCACTCGCCGAGCACGAGCCGGTCCGGGCGCATGCGCAGCGCCTCCCGCAGCAGCGCCTCAAGGCCGATGCGGCCGGCCCCCTCCAGGTTGGCCTGCCTGGCCTCGAGAGCGACCACGTGTGGATGCCGAATGCGCAGCTCCGCCACATCTTCGATCGCGACAATGCGCTCGTCGGCCGGCGCTTCACCGAGCAGCGCGGCCAGCAGCGTCGTCTTTCCGCTGCCGGCGGCCCCGGTGATGAGCAGGTTCTGGCGGCCGCGCACCGCAGCGCGCAGCCGGTTCAACCGGGCAGCGGATGCCTCGCCCACGCCGAACAAACCGGCGTCCGCGAGTGCACCGAGGCTCCGGTTCGCGGCGTGCGGCAGGCGAATCGAGAGCAGCGTTCCCGTGCTTGACACCGGTGGAAGCACCGCGTGCACCCGGATACCGTCAGCCAGGCGCACGTCGACGCACGGGCTCGCCTCGTCGATGTGCCGCCCACCGAGCGCGATCAGCCGCACAGCCAACCCGCGCACCTCGGCCTCACCGAGCTGCCAGGCCGGTGCGAAGGCGAGGCCGTGCCCGGCATCAATCCACAGCCCGGATTCCCCGTTGACGAACAGGTCCGTGGTTTCGGGGTTCGCGGCATAACCGGCCAGCGGGCCGAGCACACGCACGTCAACGCGCACGCTGTCGACGTGAGCCGGCTCGGCGGGCTCCGTTGTCGCCGTGCGATGCCGAGCGACCTTGGCGGGTGGCCGTAGAGATGCCGGGCGGGCAGCGAATGCACGTACCACGGCCGGGCGCGCCGACGGCTCAGCCCGGGGATCTGCCACCGCTGCCGAGACCGGGCGAGCAAAGGACGCAACTACGTAGGACGGAACGGCGACGAAGGACTGACCCATGCTTCGACGATAGGACGAGCCGACCACGCGCAACCGGAAGCAACCAAATCTGTGGAAATCCACCGGCCGTCGGGCTTGGGGAGGGATCAACGACGTAGAAACAGCACCGACCGGCAGTAGCGCTCCTGCTCCACTGGGCACGCGCCTGACATAGAAGGGGCGGCACCTATTGGGGGGAACAGGTGCCGCCTAGCACCGCGCAGATTGGGGGGAACCGTACGCGTTGCTGGTCAAAAACTTTCGTTCAGACGTAAGTCAGTTTACGCAGCCGCCGACAAAATGCAAGTCCAATGTCCTCATTAGAGGGGACACTTGCACGGGGGCACGAAATCCCCCTGAATCGAGGGTCCATTTCTCAGTATTTCGTTTGTGTATACAGAGATTGGCCAAGAACAGGTAGGGTTCAACTGAGCTGGCAATGTCCTGCATGCACGTACCGCAAAGGAGCGAATTACACATATGACGGTTAAAATTGACACCCTCCTGCACGAATCGCGTCGATTCGCGCCCACTCCCGAGTTCGCCGCACAGACAGCAGCGACAGCGAACCTGTATACAGACGCACAGAAGGACCCGGCCACATTTTGGGCTGATCAGGCCCGTAATCTGTTGCACTGGCACAAGCCGTTCACGACGACCCTCGACTGGACCAACCCGCCGTTCGCGAAGTGGTTCGAAGACGGCGAACTCAACGTCGCCTACAACTGCCTTGACCGTCACGTTCTGGCCGGCAACGGCGACCGCGTCGCGCTCTACTTCGAGGGCGAGCCCGGTGATTCGCGCAGCTACACCTATGCAGAACTGACCACCGAAGTCAAGAAGGCCGCCAACGTGCTGCTCGGGCTCGGCGTCAAGGCGGGCGACCGTGTGGCCGTCTACCTCCCGATGATTCCCGAGGCCGTCATCTCCATGCTCGCCGTCGCCCGCATCGGCGCCGTACACTCGGTCATCTTCGGCGGATTCAGCGCCGAGAGCCTGCGTTCGCGCATCGACGACGCCAACGCCGTGCTTGTCATCACGGCCGATGGCGGCTACCGCAAGGGCAAGATTAGCGCCCTCAAGCCGGCCGTTGATGCGGCCCTACAGACGAACGACACCTCGGTGAAGAACGTACTCGTCGTCAAGCGCACCGGCCAGGATGTGCAGTGGAACGACCGCGACATCTGGTGGTCCGACGCCATGGAAACCGCCTCTCCCGAGCATGAGGCCGAAGCCTTCCCGGCCGAAAACCCGCTCTTCATTCTGTATACATCGGGCACGACCGGCGCGCCCAAGGGCATCCTTCATACCAGCGGCGGCTATCTGACACAGAACGCGTTCACCCACCAGAACGTTTTTGACCTCAAGCCCGAAACGGATGTCTACTGGTGCACCGCCGACGTGGGCTGGATCACCGGACACAGCTACGTGGTCTACGGACCGCTCGCCAATGGCGCGACGCAGGTGCTCTACGAGGGAACCCCCGATTCCCCGCACACCGGCCGCTGGTGGGAAATCATTGAGAAGTACAAGGTCTCGATCCTGTATACAGCGCCGACGGCCATTCGCACCTTCATGAAGCTCGGTCGCCAGATTCCGCAGAAGTTCGACCTGTCGAGCCTGCGTGTGCTCGGTTCGGTGGGCGAGCCCATCAACCCCGAGGCCTGGATGTGGTACCGCGAGGTCATCGGCAGCAACCTCACGCCGATTGTCGATACCTGGTGGCAGACCGAGACCGGATCGATCATGGTCTCGGCGCTGGCCGGTCTCACCGAGACGAAACCGGGCGCCGCACAGGTTCCGGTGCCGGGCATCACCATCGACGTGCTCGATGACGACGGCGTGCACGTTGGCCATGGCAACGGTGGGCTGCTCGTGGTCACGCAGCCCTGGCCGGCCATGCTCCGCGGCATCTGGGGCGACCCGGAACGCTTCAAGGAGACCTACTGGGACAAGTTCGACGGCACAACCGGCGCGAAGGACGGCCCGTTGTACTTCGCCGGCGACGGCGCCCGTCTCGACCACGACGGTGACATCTGGTTGCTCGGCCGCGTCGACGATGTCATGAACGTCTCGGGTCACCGCCTGTCCACCGCCGAGATCGAGTCGTCGCTTGTAGCACACTCGCTCACGGCTGAAGCGGCCGTGGTCGGTGCCGCCGATGAGACGACCGGTCAGGCCGTGGTCGCGTTTGTCGTGATCAAGTTCAGCCAGGCCGAGATCGCCTCGCACGAGGACATCGCCGGCATCCTGCGCACCCACGTGGCCCAGCAGATTGGCGCCATCGCCCGCCCGCGCGACATCTTCATCGTCGACGAGCTGCCGAAGACCCGCTCCGGCAAAATCATGCGGCGTCTGCTGCGCGACGTGGCCGAAGGCCGCGAGGTCGGCGACACGACGACTCTCGCCGACACCATGGTGATGAACACCATCGCCGCGCAGATCCGGAAGTAGCGGCACCACCCGCACAACAGGCTGCGGCCGCTTCTTTCGGAGCGACCGCAGCCTGTTCTGGAGGCTACTTCAGGAAATCCGCGGATTTCGCGCTCTGGCGCCCACTCGTCGTGTCGACCCGCGGGCTCGCCTCGGGAGGCTGTCCTGAACTAGCCACCGGGCCAGACGGTTACGCGAACGCGACGACGAACTCGACCTCAACCGGGGCGTCGAGCGGCAGCACCGCGACGCCGACGGCGGAACGTGCGTGCCGGCCGATGTCGCCGAAGATCTCGACGAGCACGTCGGAGGCGCCGTTGACCACGGTCGGCTGACCGGTGAACGACAAGTCGGAGGCGACGAAGCCGGTGACCTTGACCACCTGGGTGATGCGGTCGAGCGACCCGATCACGCTCTTGATGGCGGCGAGCCCGTTCAGCGCACAGGTGCGGGCGTAGTCCTGTGCGTCAGCGGCCGGCACAAGACCGTGGCCGTCGCCGACTTTGCCGGCGGCGGGCAGCACGCCGGATACCATCGGCAGCTGGCCGGCGGTGTAAACGAACCCGTTGCTGATCACGGCGGGCAGGTAGGCGGCGACCGGCGGTACGACGCTCGGCAGTTCAATGCCCAGTTCGGCCAGACGCGCTTCAATGTGCGACATGCCTATGCCTCTTCCTTGGATGCGAGCGGGCGTTTCAGATAGGCAACGAGGCCACCTTCGGGGCCGGGGACGACCTGCACGAGTTCCCACCCGTCAGCGCCCCAGTTGTTTAAAATGGCGGCCGTAGTGTGGATCATCAACGGCGTTGTGAGGTACTCCCAGGCGGGCATGTGACTCCTATTGTGGCGGGCTTTCAGATTTGTCGCTTACGCTCAATTCTATGTCTGCCAAAAATCGAACCGTGAGTGGGGCTCTGGGGGGTTTCCTGGGTGTCGTCGGGATGAGTGCCGTTGCCGGTATCCTCGTGACCGCCGCCGTCGCCCCCGCCGTTGCCCTGTCCGGTATGGCCGCTACGAACACCATCAATGTGTTCGACAGCCTGCCCGAGTATCTCGCCATCGATACGCTCTCCCAGAAGAGCAACATCTACGCATCCACCAACGCCGCGGATCCCGTGGGCACCCGCGTTCTCCTCGCCTCGTTCTACGAGCAGAACCGGGTTGACGTGGCTTCCGACGCGATCAGCCAGTTCGCCAAGGACGCCGCGGTTGCCGGTGAGGACCCGCGCTTCATGAAGCACGGTGGCGTAGACATTCAGTCCAGCTTCAACGGTGCGGTGCAAACCCTGGCCGGCGGTGAAACACGCGGTGGCTCGTCTATCACTCAGCAATATGTCAAGAATGTGCTCATTCAAAAGTGCGAGGTCATGACCGACGCCGATAAGGCCAAGACATGCTACGCCGACGCCACCAAGACCACGCCTGACCGGAAGCTGCGCGAGATGCGCCTTGCCATCGGCATTGAGAAAAAGTATGAAAAAGATGACATTCTTCGCGGCTACCTCAACATCGCTGGCTACGGCGGATCGGTCTACGGCATCGAAGCCGCCGCCAACTACTACTTCAACACAACCGCGCTCAACCTGACACTGCCGCAGGCTGCGAGCCTCGTGACGATAGTGAACAACCCGGTCAAGTTCCAGCTCGACCACCCCGACAGCAAGACGAACGGTGCGGCAAACGGTTACGCCGACAACAAGTTTCGCCGCGACTACATTCTCGACCGGATGCTCGAGTACAAGAAGATCAGCCAAGTCGACCATGACGCCGCCATCGCGACGCCGGTCGAACCTGTCATCACCGTCGCTTCAACCGGCTGCCAGGCGGCCGCAGGCAGCGCGTACTTCTGTGACTACGTCACCAAGATCCTGAAGACCGATCCGATCTTCGGAGCGGATGCCGACACTCGCCTCGCGAACTTCAAGCGCGGCGGGTTCAATGTCTACACCACGCTCGACCTCGACCTGCAGGGCGCGGCCGAGACCTCCCTCAACAAGTATGTTCCAAAGACCTCTCCCGGCTGGGATGTCGGCGGAGTTGTATCGAGCGTCGGCGTCGGCACCGGCGAGGTGCTCGCCATGGTGCAGAACAAGGACTACAGCCAGGTTGAGCAGCCCGCCGGCAGCACCTATACGAGCATCAACTACAACACCGACCGCGCCCATGGCGGCTCCAGCGGCTTTCAGCCCGGTTCAACCTACAAGGTGTTCACCCTGGCCGAATGGCTGAAGGAGGGCCACGCCCTCACCGAACGGGTCGACTCGCGGGTCAAGTCGAACTGGGGAACGTTCCAGGACAGCTGCCTCGGACCGCAGAACTATGACGCCCAGGGGTTCAGCCCGCGCAATGACGGTGGTGAGGGCGGCCCGAATGAAACGGCACTGCACTCGACCACCCGGTCGGTCAACACCGGCTTCATCGGCATGGCCAAGAAGCTCGACCTCTGCGGCATCAAGAAAACCGCCGAGGCCTTCGGCGTGCACGCGGCCGACGGCGGCGACCTGGGCCAGAACGCGTCATCGGTGATCGGGACGAACTACATCGCCCCGCTCACCATGGCCGTTGCCTTCGCCGGCATCGCCAACAACGGCATGACCTGCAGCCCGATCGCGATTCGCAGCATGGTCGGCTCAGACGGCACGGAGCTTCCAGTGCCCAAGTCTGACTGCAAGCAGTCGGTCGAACCGGGTGTTGCCGCTGGAATGCAGTACGCCATGCAAACGACCACAACCGGCAACGGAACGGCGGCTAAATCAGGTCGGGACACCTCGCCCAAAGTCCCCATCATCGGCAAGACCGGAACGACTGATGCCGCAAAGGACACCTGGATGAGCGGTGCCAGCAGTAAGGTCGCCACCGTCGTGGGTGTCGTCAACGTCAGTGGGCCCTTCAAGAACCAGCGCCTAAGCGGGTCTAAGTTGAACGGGTTCAAAGCCTCCGAGATTCGCCACAGTATCTGGCCCCAGGTCATGAGCGTCGCCAACGCCAAGTACGGTGGCGACAAATTCCCGGACCCCTCCTCCGCGGTGATCAACGCGGTCGCCGTTCCGGTGCCCGACGTTCGTGGCAAGTCGATGGCAGACGCCAAATCAACCCTCGAGGCTGCCGGTTTCTTCTTCGTCGATGGCGGCGTCACGAGCTCCGAGATGCCCGCCGGCACCGTAGCCAAGAGTGATCCGGCCGGCGGCTCGGCATCCACTCGCGGTGCCACGGTCACGGCCTACTCCAGCGACGGTACCGGTGTGGTCATCCCCGCCGTGATCGGCAAGAGCGAAACGGATGCCCGCACCCTGCTGGCCGGCGCACCCTACGGTTTCGCCATCACCAAGCTCGAACAGGCCACCACCGACAAGGCCCAAGATGGCAAGGTTGTGGCGGTTCAGCCGGGCGAAGGCACCGGAAGCCGCCCCGGTGATGCCGTGACGATCGTCATCGGCAAGTACACCGCGCCAGCGCCCGCCGCGTCCGGCCAAGGCAACAACAACGGCAAGAACGGATGATCGCGCTTCGTCGCCTCGGCGAGGGTCGTGGGCTCGTCGGCACGTCGCTCGCGGCGGCGGGCGCGATCGGCCTCGCGGCCTTCGCCTGGGGCGCGCTCGTGGAGCGCAACCGGTTCACGCTGCGTAAGGTGAGCGCTCCGGTGCTCGCGCCGGGTTCGGCCCCGATTCGGGTGCTGCACCTCTCCGACCTGCACATGGCTCCATGGCAGAAGAACAAGCAGGAGTGGGTGCGCAGCCTTGCAGCGCTGAAGCCCGACCTCGTCGTCGACACCGGCGACAACCTCGGGCACGAAGATGGCGTCACGGGCATCGAGTATGCCCTCGCACCGTTCCGGGGAATTCCCGGCGTGTTCGTCAACGGTTCCAACGACTACATCGGACCGCAGTTGAAGAATCCGTTCACCTACTTCGGCGGACCGTCGAGTCGGCGCACCGTGCGCCGGGAAGAACTCGACACTGATGCGCTGCGCCGGGTGTTTGCCGATCTCGGCTGGACCGATATCAACAATGCAGCCGAATCCCTCGATCTGAACGACACCCACGTGGAGTTCTTCGGCGTCGATGACCCGCACATCGGGCATGACCGGCTCGACCTGATCACGCGCGCGATCGACGATTTGCGCGCCAACGACCCCCTCGGCGACGACGTCTGGCCCGACCCGGAAGAGGCCGCCGCCCCGCGGTCCACGCTCACCGTCGGCGTCGCGCACGCGCCATACCAGCGGGTGCTGAACTCATTCGTGAATCACGGTGCCGAGCTGATTCTGGCCGGCCACACCCACGGCGGCCAGGTCTGTCTGCCCGGCTTCGGCGCACTCGTGACCAATTGCGATATTCCGCGCCGCCAGGTAAAGGGTTTGAGCCTCTGGAACCACGGCCTGCGCACCGCGTTTCTGAACGTGTCGGCGGGCCTCGGCACTTCGATTTACGCCCCCGTGCGTTTCGCCTGTCCGCCCGAGGCGACCCTGCTCACCCTCACCCCCGCCTAGCTGCTCGCACAATTCGTCCTGGGGGCCAAGAGCGCCTATACTGATGGAGGCCCACGGGCCATCGGGGTATGGCGCAGCTTGGTAGCGCGCGTCGTTCGGGACGACGAGGTCGCAGGTTCAAATCCTGTTACCCCGACCGCGGTAAATATGGCACAACCCCCACTTCGATCGAGTGGGGGTTGTGTTGTAGGATCTTCTGTCGGCATCAGCGTCACTCCTGCCGAGAATCGCCGGGAGACCGGTGCGAATGGACCTCCCGCATGACCGTCACCCCCTCCACTCCTGGAACAACGTCGGTCGTGTCACGCCGAGCCTGGCAGGCACTGATCGTGCTGCTCGCCGGCATGTTCATGGCGTTGCTCGACACGACCATCGTGAACGTCGCTCTCCCCAGCATTCGTACCAGCCTGGACGCCTCCGAGGCGACGCTCTCGTGGATCATCTCCGGCTACGCCCTCGCGTTTGGTCTCGCGCTCATTCCCGCGGGCCGGGTCGGCGACCGCTACGGCCACAAATGGGTCTTCTTCACCGGCTTGGCCCTGTTCACGCTCGCGAGCCTCGCCTGCGGCCTCGCACGGAACGACCTGCAACTGATCATTGCCCGAGTCGTGCAGGGCCTGGCCGGCGGCATGTTCGTGCCGGCGGTGACCGCCGTCATCCAGCTGATGTTCCCGCCCGCCGCGCGTGGCAAGGCCTACGCGATCATGGGCTCGGTCATCGGTGTCTCGACCGCGCTCGGCCCCATCGTCGGCGGGCTCATCATCGAGGCCTTCGGTGTCGACAACGGCTGGCGCCTGGTGTTCTGGGTGAACCTGCCGATCGGACTTCTCGCGCTCGTCGCCACCGTCTTTCTTCTGCCCGGCGGTGCCGCGCTCCCCACAACGACGCAGCTATCGCCGGCGGGTATCGACTGGCTCGGACTGGTACTCCTTTCGGCCGGTCTGGTGGCACTCCTGGTGCCGCTGATCGAGGGTCAAGACCAGGGCTGGCCTCTCTGGACCTTCCTCACTCTCGCTGCCGGGGTGCTGCTTGTGACGGCTTTCGGCGCCTGGGAAGTAGTTGTCGCCAGGCGTGACGGCAGCCCGCTCGTTCCTCCCCACCTGTTCTCACACCCGGCATTCACCGGCGGTGTCATTCTCGCGCTGGTCTATTTCGCCGCATTCACCAGCATTTTCTTTACGATTTCCATTCTCTGGCAGGCAGGCCTCGGGCACACCGCGCTCGAGTCGGGCCTCGTATCCATTCCGTTCGCGATTGGTACGATCCTCGGCGCGTCGCAGAGCGACCGATTGGCCAAACGCCTGGGACGCACCGTTCTCGTGGTCGGCGTGGCCTTCGTCACGATCGGCCTGATCTGGATCTGGCTGGTCATGCTCCTCACAACGCCGGGCGACCTCACCAACTGGCACCTGCTTCCGCCGCTGTTCATTGCGGGCCTCGGCAGCGGATTCTTCATCGCACCCAACGTGTCATTCATCGTCGCAACCGTCGACCGCTCCGAGGCCGGCGGCGCGAGCGGCGTGGTCGGTGTGATGCAGCGTGTCGGCAGTGCGGTCGGGATCGCCGTGATCGGCAGCGTGTTCTTCGGCACGCTGACCGTGGCCGGCCCCGGAGCGGATGCCCTCGCGACGGCCTTCACGCACAGCGCCACCATGGCAATGGCGGTGAGCGCCGGGTTCGCCATCCTCGCGCTGATCCTCGTGTTTGCGCTACCCAAGCGGGTGGGCGGCAGCCTTCCTGCTCGCGCCGCCTCGTAGGGCATCGGTGCCCAGAAAGCCCGGAGATGTTATGACCGCGATTCGACGGCACCGGCTGTTGCGCCGCGTCGCCCTGTGGATCGCGCTTGCCTACATCGCGGTCCTGGCGCTGGTCGCGTTCTGGCCCACCCCCGTCGACAGCGGCGCGCACGGATCGATCTCATCGATCGTCCTGTGGCTGCACGCCCACGGCATTCCGGCCTGGCTCGACTATGCGGTCATTGAATTCAGTGCGAACATCGCGCTGTTCATTCCCGTGGGCCTGCTCGTGGTCGTGCTCGCCGGCGCGCGACACTGGTGGCTCGGCTCTGTGGTTGGCGCTGGGGTCAGTTGTGCTATCGAGTTCGGCCAGCTCGTCTTCCTGCCCGAACGATTTGCCGCCGTGAACGATGTGATCGCCAACAGTCTCGGCGCCCTGCTCGGAACCGCCGTCGCCGCCGTTGTTCTGCACCTGTTTCTCGGCCCGGCCTCGGCGCCAGTCTCCGCGGCTCAGAAAATTTGATTCCGTTGGACGTCGTCGATTCTCTCTGCTATCTTCTCCAGAATGGATCGTCGAAAGTTTCTCACTTTGTCAACTGCTGGCGCAGCCACGCTCGGTTTCGGTGTGCTCGGCGCTCCCGCCGCTTTCGCTGCCACCGCTCCGAAGCTACCCGGAGAGGTGTCACGCCTGTCGAATGTGTTCACCCAGAAGGGGAGGAAGCTCTACGACAACATCGAAGTGAACATTGGTGGTGATCGAGCCCGCCTGTTCATTCCCCAGACGATCTCGATGAACTCGACAGCCTCGGTGGGTGCGGTGTGGTTCTACCACGCGGCCTCCAGCTCACACAACGCTCTCAACGGCGGCTTCAAGTATCCCGGCGAGCTCGTCGTCGATCAAAACACCATCGCCATCTGCATCAACGCCGGTGGTACCCAGTACACCAATTCCATCGCCACGACCGCTCAGAAGAACGCCTGGACCTACTTGAACGCGCTCTACACCGTGCGCCGCAACTTTCTGCGCGCCACCTCCTTTGGGGGCTCGCTCGGCTGCTACACCTACGGCAAGAAACTCATCCCCTACATTCGTGGCCTGTACATGGTCAACGGCCTCTATGACAACGAGTGGCTCTATGCATATGACACCCTGAACCAGGCACACGTCGGCGATGCCTACGGCAACGACCCCACCCTGATCAAAGGCACCAACCCGGCACGCATCAGCGCGACGCCGTGGACCAACAGCCGCGTCAAGGTGCTCGTCTCCGACGCCGCCCACCCCGACAACGTCGTCGTTCCGAGCAAAAACGGCCTCGCGCTGATCAACAAGATCAAGCCGGTCGCCGCCGACGCCCAGGTGATGTACCACACGCTCGGGCACGAGACGCCGGGCTTCGCCCACACCGACATGATCGCCACGTTCGCGAAGTGGTCGGTCTAACCAAAAGGACTGCCGTGCCGGAGGGACGAGTGGCTACAGGGACGCGGGTCGATTGGGTCGACGGCGCGAAGGGCATCGCCATTCTGCTCGTCGCCCTGGCGCACGCCGTGCAGTGGACGGTGCTGTCCGGCCTGGCGCCCGAGCTCTGGAACAAGATCAACCTCGTCTTCATCGTGTTTCGCATGCCGCTGTTCTTTCTCGCCTCCGGACTGTTTGCCGCCTCGATCATCAAACGCTCCTGGCCAACGCTCTGGCGCACCCGGCTGAGCCTGCTCGTCTGGGCGCTGCTGCTCTGGACCCTCGTGCGGTATGCCTATTTCTCCCTGCTTCCCAACCCTGCCGGCCTCGACGAGACCAACCCGATTGACCTGCTGCTCGCTCCCGTGCGACCCAGCAATGGCCTCTGGTTTCTCTACGCCCTTGCACTGTTTTTCGTCGCCGCCAAACTCATGCGAAACCGCGTCGACTGGCGGGTGCAAATCGGCGGCGCCGCCGTGTTGTCGGGGCTGTTCTTCGCCCGCGCCGACACCGGCAACATTGCCTGGAACGGCATCGGCCGCTACTTCGTGTTCTTTCTACTCGGCTGCTACCTGCGGGAGCGGATCCTCGCCTTCGTGAACCGGCCCAGCCGCTATGGCACCCTCGGGCTGGGGATCGGTTTCGGCGCGGCTTTTCTCGGGCTGGCCGGGGTGATTCTCACCATCGACGCACGAGTGCCTTTCATCACCGGCACCCTCGTACTGGTGAGTCTTCTCGCCCTCGGTGCCGGCCTGCTCCTGGCCCGATTCCTGGTCGGGTATCGGGCGCTGAACTGGCTGTCCTACATCGGCCGCAACACCCTGCCGATCTACGTTGTGCACGTTCTGTTCGTCTCGACTCTGACCAGCCTGTTGCTGCTCGCGCGCGGCCAAGCCTGGCTCGACCGGCTCGGCCCGGCGCTGCCCCTGCTCGTCGCCGGAGGAGCGGTCGCCGCGTCACTGCTGTTCTGGCGCCTCGTGCGCGACTTGCCGGTGCTGCGCTACGGATTTGCCGTGCCCACGTGGTTCTCTGGGCGCGCGCCAACGGAGGTGGTAGCAACGGAGGTGGTAGCAACGGGGGTGGTAGCAACGGGGGCTGCGGCATCAGTTTCGGCAGATGCAGCAGATGCAGCAGATGCAGCAGATGCAGCAGATGCAGCAGAGCAGATGCTGCCGCGCAGCGAGTGAGATCCCGCCGCCGGCAGCGCGCACTGATACTGCTCACCGGCCTGGCACTACTGACCGTCGGCGTGCTGGCCCTCACCACTCGAACAGTCATGTTTCCCCGGGAAGACCAACCGGGCCCCGCCGACGCCATCGTCGTGCTCGGTGGACTCGGCAGCGCCGCCGTGGTGGAGGAAGCGGTGGGCCTCGCTGAAGCCGGGTACAGCGAGCACATCCTCATCTCGGATGCGTTTGGCGGTGATACCCGCCCGGCGAATCTGTGCGCGCGCCCAGTGCCGGTGCCGGGAACGACGATCGTGGTGGAGTGCTTCGACCCGCACCCCACCACGACCCGCGGCGAGGCCGAAGCGATTGCCGCGTTCGCGACCGAACAGGGCTGGGATCGGGTGATCGTGGTCACCTCGAGCTACCACGTGAGCCGGGCTCGGCTGCAGATCAGTCAGTGCTACGCGGGGTCGCTCGCCGTGATTGGCGCCCGGCAGTCGATGGATCCGCTGAAATGGGCTTACCAGTTCGTCTACCAGAGCGCCGGTTTTGTGAAGGCCTGGGTCATGCCCGCTTGTTGACCAGAAACCCCTCGGCGATCGAGTCGACCCGCTGCCGGTAGGTCTGGCCGACCATGTCGGCCTCAGTCGGCCAATCGGCCAGCGCCGCGTGAAACTCCGTCCATCCCTTGATCGGCCGGGCCGGAACGCCGGCCACGATCGTGCCCTCGGGCACCGAGGCAGTGACGACTGATCCCGCTCCGACCACGCACCGGTCGCCGATGCTCACGCCCGGCAGCACGGTGACACCGGCGCCGATGAACACGTCGGAGCCCACCCGAATCGGCGCAAACCGATATCGGCGGCCACGCTCGTCGCGAAAGAGCCAGCCGGAACCGTCGTGGGTGATGAATGTCACACCAGAACTGATGGTCACCCGGTCGCCGACCGAGATGAGCCACGGCTCCGTCGTGGCGATGTCACTCAGAATGCGGCAACCGCTGCCGATGCTCACGCCCAAGGAACGAATGGCGTAGACCCTGCCCCGGGCAACTCGTCGAAATCTGTAGGTAAGGCGGGACAATTTCACCGAAAACTCCATTTCCCACTCGGTTGCGTGCATGCGATCCGCCCAAAGTATCGGGTTTCGAACCATTCCGCTGGCGCTGAGGAAATTTCACGTGTTATCGTTGCGGCTATTCGCATCCACAGCGCTGCGCCCACCCTGTTTTATTCACTGCGCCACTACCATCCGAGGCGGCCGATGTTTGATTCCACCCTGCGCCGATTGCGAAGCACGCCGGTCATTCTCGTTGCACTCGCCGCCACGTTCGTCATTGTGGCCAGCGTTGTACTGCCACGATTCATGACCGATCTCGGTATCACCGTGATTCCGTTCGCGCTCCTTGCTTTCGCAGCGCTCGTCACCCTGTTTCTGTTGCCGGTGCACATCCTCCCGGCGGTCGCCCTCGTCACCTTTGCTCTGATTCCGGCGCGCATCCTGCCGCAGGATGGCCCCATCGGCGCCCTACCGCTGACCACCATGATCATCGCGATCTGGGCGCTGCGACGATTGCTCCCGATTGAAACGACGGGTCATCCTACGACCCCACCCGCCCCCTTTCGATCAGCCACCCGCTACTTCGCCCTGCTCCTTCTGGTCTGGACGCTGTTGACCCTCGCCCGCACGACCGACCTGCAGGCGAGCCTCGGCTGGACGATCAGTTTCAGTGCGGCCGTACTCCTGCCGCTGTGCGTCGGCAGCAGCTCCCGCGAGGCCTACTGGATTCGTCGAGTCTGGCTGCTGCTCGGCGCCTGGCTCGGCGCCTACGCGGTCATCGAGGGAGGGCTTAGCTTCAACCCGATCTGGGGCACCGTGTTCAGGGCGCTTGGCCTGAACGACCACCAGCACTGGTCGGTGTACCGGGCCGACGCAAGTTTCGGGCATCCGCTTTTCGCCGCATTGTTTTTTGCCGTGGCCTGCGCCCTCGCCATTGGCATCTGGCTACAGGAGAACTCGAAGCCCGCCCTCGCCTCAGCCGTGTTCAGCGGTCTCGGCCTCGTCGCAACCGTCTCCCGCGGGGCCATTCTCTCTGCGGCGATCGCCATCGGCTTCGCCTACGCCGTGTCGCTGGTGTTGCGCGGCGACAAGCGCTGGGGCAAATTCGCCCTGCTCGCGGTATTGCTGGTCGTCGCCGTTGTCGGATTGTTTCAGTTCGACGCCTTCACCGCCCGCAACAACTCTGTCGAGGCCGAGCTGTCGTCCCAGGCCCGCGAGCTCGGGGTCTGGGTGTCGTTGCAGGCCGCGAACCTCACCGGCTGGATCGGGTCGGGCCCGGGCACCTCGGGGATCACCGGGCGCCTGTTCAACGAGGTCACCATTGAGAACTCGCTGCTCCAGCTGCTCATCAGCATCGGCCTGCCCGGTCTGGCGCTGTTTCTGCTCATGATCGGCTCGGCCGTTGCGCACGCGCTGTCGCGTCGGGCAGTCGGAGCGGCGGCCGCCCTCGTGGCGTACACGGTGAGCATCGCCGGATTCAATGCGATCGACGCGCTGCGCCCGATGCACCTGCTGCTCGGCTGCCTGCTCATTCTGGCCCTGAATCCGACCCGAGCGGACGCCGCTCCCCCGCTCGAACCCGGCCGCGCATCCAGTGCGCGGCGGGCAGGTGCGCGTCCGGCGAGCATGCGCCCCAAACGGGGGTATGCGCGGATCTAACGCGTTCGCGACGCGCACGCTACGCTAAACCGAGAGATTCTCAGTTATCGCCGGTCTCGTTTCACCGGCCCGTGAGGGGTATGGGCGTGATGAATATTGGCACGACACACATCATCGTGTTGCAATCACTGAGTCCGCCCGACGGCACCACCCGGTACGTCAACCAGGTGGTTGAGGGGGCACCCGACCTTGTGACCATGCGATTTTTCTCGTGGCACACCGCGCTGCTCGGCCGCTATGACGTTTTTCACGTGCACTGGCCGGAGCTGCTCATTCGTGCGCCGCGACCATTGAAGGCCCGGCTGCGGCGCGGCGCGCTGTACCTGCTGCTGCTGCGTGCCCGACTGCAGCGCATTCCGATCGTGCGCACCGCGCACAACCTGACCCCGCACGAGGCCGGCCACAACGCCGAAATCCGGGCGCTCGACGCGCTCGACGCCCGCACGGCGCTCGTCATTCGTCTCAACCCGACGACACCGGTCGAACCCGAGTCCCGGGCAGTCACCATTTTGCACGGCCACTATCGTGATCGATTCAGCGCGATGCCCCGGCCCGACTCGATACCCGGGCGCGTCCTGTATTTCGGGTTGATCCGGCCGTACAAGGGTGTCGAAACTCTGCTGCAGGTGTTTCGGGCGTTGCCCGACCCGAACCTGACTCTGCGCATCGTTGGCCGGCCGTCGAGTGGACTCGGCGAGATCATCACCACCGAGGCCGCGCAGGATGAACGCATCAGCTCGGTGCTGCGCTTCGTCTCCGACGACGAACTGGTGGTCGAGGTCGGCGGAGCCGAGCTGGTTGTTCTGCCGTACCGCGAAATGCACAATTCCGGCGTGCTGCTCGTGACGCTGTCGCTCGATCGGCCGGTGCTCGTGCCGTCGACACCCTCGAACCAGGCCCTGGCGGACGAGGTCGGCCCGGACTGGATCTATCTCTACGCGGGCGAGCTCACGCCCGATATTCTGCGCGACACTCTCGAACGGATGCGCGCGGCCGGTTCCCGCCCGCGTCCGCGGCTCGACGACCGGGACTGGAAAACGCTCGGACTGCAAAGCTATCGAACCTACCTGCGGGCCCTGCAGCTGACCGGGCGCACAGTGGGCGCTGATCGGAGCATCCGTTGACCGCGCCGATTGCACCCAACTCCCCCGACGTTCCCGAGACACCCCGGTCGACAGCAGGCCTCGGACGTACCGCGGGGCGCGGGGCATCAACGACCCTGGTCGGCCAGCTCATTCGCATCGGCGTACAGCTCGGCGGCATCGTCGTGCTCGGCCGGCTGCTCGACCCGAGTGACTATGGACTGGTCGCCTCGGTCGCCGCGATCATCGGCGTCGGCGAGGTGCTGCGCAACTTCGGGCTGTCGTCGGCCGCGATTCAGGTGCGCGACCTGAGCCGGCATCAGAAAGACAACCTGTTCTGGATCAACAGTCTGATCGGGCTCGCGCTCATGCTGCTCGCGGTGCTGATCAGCCCGCTCATCGCCACCCTGTACGGCGACGATCGGCTTGTGCTGCTTACCCAGGTGCTCGCAGGAACATTTCTACTCAATGGTCTGGCCACCCAGTTTCGCGCCGACCTCAACCGCAACTTTCACTTCGTCGCCCTGACCGGGTCGGAGATCGGCGCACAGGTCGGCGGCCTCGCTGTCGGCATCGTGATGGCACTGAACGGCTTTGGCTACTGGGCCCTCGCCGGGCAGCAGATCAGCCAGGGCGTCCTCACCATCATCCTTCTGATTCCGATCACCCGGTGGTTTCCCGGCTGGTATCACCGCCGGGCGCCCATGCGCCACCTGATCACGTTCGGGTCCAACCTCGCCGGCACCCAGCTGCTCGGCTACGCCAGCCGCAACACCGACACGATCGTAATCGGAGCGACGCTCGGCGCCGGCCCACTCGGCCTGTACAACCGCGCATTCCAGCTGCTGTTGCTGCCGCTCAACCAGATCAACGGTCCCTCCACCCGGGTGGCCCTGCCGGTATTGGCACGGCTGCAAGACGACCCGCCCAAGTACGACCGGTTCATTCTGCTCGGGCAGACCATCATGCTGCACGCGGTCACCATCGTGCTCGCCTTCTCCTGCGCCCAGGCGTTGCCGATCATCAGCATCGCGCTCGGCAGCCGGTGGCTCGGCTCCGCCCCGATCTTTCAAATTCTCGCCATCGCCGGCTTCTTCGAAGCGGCCGCTTACGCGAGCTACTGGGTGTTCCTGTCGAAGGGTGCCACCCGGCAGAACCTGTATTTCGCCCTCACCACCCGGCCGCTCCTCGTCGCATTCGTGCTGCTCGGCTCGCTCTGGGGCGTCTACGGCGTCGCCGCCGGCTACTCGCTCGGGGTCGCCCTGATCTGGCCGATCGGCCTGTGGTGGATCAGCCGGGCAACGGACGCCCCGGCGCGAGCAATGTTTCTGGCCGGCGTGCGCGCCATTCTCGGCTACGGATTTGCAACCGGCATCAGCTGGGTGGCCGTGCAGTGGATTCCTATCGACCTGCCGTTCGCGCGTGTCGCCCTCGGCGGCGTGGCCCTGCTCGCGGCCATCGGCGTGGTCATGCTGATCTGGCCGGTCTTTCGCCGCGATGTGCGCTCGATCACCCAGGCCCGTAGTTTTCTGCGCTTTGCGAAGTCATCAAAACCGGCCAGCGAAGGCCCGACCACTGGTGCCGACAGGCTCGGGCCGGCAACCGTCCGCACTCCGGTCCGCGCCCGCAAGGCCGGACGCACGCGCCTGCGCATCATCCGCCGGCTCAACCGAGTCGTGCAGGGGCTCGCCGCGGCATCCTCTCTCCCCTACCTGCGCGACCGAACCGCGCTGGAACGAGCGATCGGTCGGTTACGCCCGTTTGATCTGCGCTGCGAGCATTGGCACGTACTCGTTGCCCCGCCTGGCGAGGGTAATATTGGCGACCAGGCCATGGTCGAAGCGTTCCTCGAAAACGTGTCGGGACCGGTGCAGGTACTCGTGCGGCGGTCGGCCGACGTGCGTATTCCCCCGCAGCATGCCCGGCGTGCCCAGCTCGTGCCGATTCCGCACCTGATCTACGGCGCGGCACGGGCACACCAGCAGTCCATGGCCCTGCTGGCGCCCGTACTCGAGGGTGCCCTGTCGCTGACCGTGGTCGGGGCCGACATTATGGACGGCGCCTACAGTGTGCGCGCCTCGTCGCGGCGAGCGGATGTCGCCAGCCTGGCCCGCAGCGTCGGTGTCGACGCGCGCATTCTCGGATTCAGCTGGAACGGCCACGCCAATGCCGGGGTGCGCCGGTCACTTGCCCGCGCCGGTCGAATGGGAACCCGACTGCAACTGCGCGACCCGATCTCGAGCGAGCGCGCTCGCGCCGATGGCTTCAAGAACGTGGTCGATGTCGCCGATTCTGTGTTCGCGGCCCAAACCAGCTCCGGCGTCGCCGCAACCGAATACCTCGGCACCAGGCCCCAACCCTATGCCGTTGTGAACGCGAGTGCACTGGTCGGCCGCAGTTTCGACCAGACCACGGAGTATGCGAGCATCGTCACCGCCCTGGTACAGGCGGGACTCACCGTGGTACTGCTGCCACACGTCGTTCGCCACAGCGGCGATGACGCGGCGGCCTGCCGGGCCGTGTTCGACCGGTTGGCTGATCAGACCGACGGCGTCGACTCCCGGGTTGTCCTGGTCAACCGGCTGCTCGCCCCGGCCGAAGTGCGCGGGCTGTGTGCCGGCGCCGACATAGTGCTGGCCGGGCGCATGCATCTTGCCGTGCAGGCCATGTTTCACGCGGTGCCGGCAGTCGCTCTGTCGACCCAGGGCAAGGTGGCCGGAATGATGCGACTCTTTGACACGCAGGAATTGTGCGTCGAACCGGGTGTCAGGCTGGCTGAGCGCATGATTCCGGTCGCGCTGACGGTGCTGGGCGATCGTGAGCGCTATCGCGACCATCTGGCCGAGCGGCTGCCGGAGATACGACGCCTGGCCGCCCTCAACTTTGCGCTGCTGCCGAGCGACGCGGTTTCCCATCCTCCCGTTCAGAACCCCCCAGCCCCGAGCGCGACGCGGCTGAATCGTCCTGGCCCGCGCCCGACTTCCCACAGACAAGGCCCCGCATGACATTCTCGTCACAGACCGTGCCCAACTATTCGCACTCGCAGTCGCAGCTGCGCCGCATCCTCTTTGTTATTCCCTCGCTGCACGGTGGCGGGGCAGAATTCGTGGCCCGAACCTGGATGGGCTGGCTCGCCGACCAGGGCTACGAGGTGAGTGTTGTGCTCACCGCCGCCGAGGTGAGGCCGGAATACCTGCCCGACGGGGTCGACGCCCACTCGCTCGCCGGAGCGCACGGCCACGTGCGGAAGACCGCCGCGCTGCGCCGCCGCCTGCTCGACTGGCAGCCCGACGTCGCGCTGTCCCTGCAGGCCCACCCGAACTTGGTGCTGCTGAGCGCGGCCCGGCTGGTGCCGGCCCGCCTGCGGCCACGCGTGCTCGTGAGTGAGCGCAACCTGGTGTCGCTCGGGCTGCCCGGTTCAAATCGAGCGCACCGGGCAAAGGTCTGGCTTGCCAAGCGTCTGTATCGGTGGGCCGACCACGTGATCGCCATTTCGCATCCGGTCGCCGCCGAAATGGTGGCTGCCTTCGGGGTACGTGGTGACCGCATCACCGTCGTCGCCAACCCAGCAACGGCGAAACTGCGGGGCACACCACGAGGGCAGGGTACGACGCAG
Source organism: Cryobacterium sp. CAN_C2 (assembly GCF_015751745.1). NCBI lineage: Bacteria > Bacillati > Actinomycetota > Actinomycetes > Micrococcales > Microbacteriaceae > Cryobacterium > Cryobacterium sp. CAN_C2. The sequence continues at coordinate 27,810 of NZ_JADOUX010000005.1, read as the reverse complement.
GCGCACGCGCAGGTGGCCGGCGGTGAATTGTCGGGCACGGAGCCGAGCAGCACCACGATCGTGACGCGATCGGAACGCCGACCCGGAACGACCAACGGCATTCAGATCGTACTGGCCTGCCGCCTGGTGGCGCAGAAGCGTCCACTGCTCGCCATCGCGGCCGCCGCCGAGCTCGCCCGTCGCGGCGTGCCCGTGGAGGTCGTGTCGTTCGGCGGAGGTCCGTTGCTCGACGATGTGCAGGCCGCCGCCCGGCACGAGAACGTGGTCTTTCACCATCGCGGCTGGGTCGAGAACTGGTTCGACCACTTCGGCGACAATGCCGTGGCACTGCTCACATCAAGTCGTGAGGGCTTCGGCAACGTGCTGGTCGAGGCTGCTGCGGCCGGCTATCCGGCGGTCGCCATATCGGGTGCGCTCGGGGTAGCGGATGCGATTGTGCCCGGCATCACGGGTGAGCTCGCGCTCTCCGCGCATCCGGTGGACCTCGCCGACGCCATTCTGCGGGCGGCCGACCTGTCGCTTCACAACATCGAGCCGTGGCTGGCCCGTTTCTCGGAGGAAGCGAGCGGCGCCGACCTGGAACGGGTACTCCTTCGGGTCGTGGAACGTGCATGAAAATCTTTGCCTCGGCCATGGGCCAGATCGACAATGTCGGCGATACAGTGCTGCGGCGGGCCTTTCTCGATGCCCTGCGCGGGGCCGGCGAACTGCAGGTGTTCGTCGGGAGCCGCGCGGATTCCTACCTGAGCGGGCTCGGCCTACACGACGAGGACCGTCTGTTCCGCACCAGTACCGAATGGCGCCGTGAAATTTCACGGTCGACCCTGCGGGAGGCATCCGTTTATGCCTTCAACGCCGGGGAAATGGAACTGCAACGCGCGTACGCGCTGCGCTATCTGCGCATTGCGCCGCACCTCGCGCTCAATCGGCTGCGTGGCGGGCACGCCGTGCACGCCGGGTTCGGCGTGCGGCAGAAGACCGCGTGGCGCATTCCGGTTGCGGCGACGTTGCGGCTATGCGACCTCGTGGCCTGGCGCGATGCGTACAGCCGCGGCACGATGGGGCTCGGCCGCATCGCACCCGACTGGGCCTTCGCGACCGGGGCAGCGGATGCCGACCTGCTCGCGTCACGGCCCGACCGCCCGCTCCTCGCCGTCTCTGTGCGCTACAACGGGCGCCGCCCCGATGACGCGTGGCTGGGGGCACTGCGGGTCCTGGCCGACACGCTCGGACTCGACGTGGTCGCTGTGTCGCAGATCGAACGTGACGGGCCGCTCGCCGAGGAACTCGCCTTAAAGCTCGGCGGCACCGCACTGGTCTGGGATGGCCCCGACCATCTTGCCCAGGAGCTCAAGCTGCGCGAGGTGTACCAGCGGTCGCTGCTCGTGGTGAGCGACCGGCTACACGCCGCCGTGATCGGGCTGACGGAAGGCGCGCTGCCGCTCGTGATCGCCGACGCGGGCACGTCAAAGGCGGCGCGCACCCTCGACGCGGTCGGCATCAAGGGCGCCAGGATCGGTTGGACGCTGCCCGACCCGGCGGCGCTCGAGCGCGGGGCAAATGATGTGATCAGCCGCCGGGAGCCGATTCTCCGCCACGTCGTCGAGGCCCGCGCCTCCCTGCACGAGCTGACCCGGTCCATTCGAAAGCTCACCGCGTGAACGGGGCGCACGCAGCCGACCGACCGGTCGTCAGCGTCATCGTACCGGCCTACAACGCCGCCGAGTTTCTGGAAGCCGCCATCGAGCGGCTGCTGCAGCAGACACTGGCCAGGGATTCTGCAGCGGTCGAGATCATCGTGGTCGACGACGGCTCAACGGATGCGACGGCCGCGATCGGTGCGCGGGCGGCGGCCACGCACGCGGGCGTTCACTTTTTTCAGCAAGAGCAGAATGGCGGCGTCGCGCGCGCCCGGGCGCGGGCGGCAGCCGTGAGTCGGGGCGAGTTTCTCTGGTTCGTCGATTGTGATGACGATTGGGCTGACTCGGCGCTCGAGAAGCTCGTGGCCGCGGCCCGGTCGACCGGCGCCGACGTCGTCGTCTGCGGCGCGGAGTACGTCTATCCCGGCCAGCGGCGTGCGCTTGCCGCGCCGACCCTGGCGGCAGCGATAAACGGTGCGGAAGCATTTCGTCTGCTGCTCGACGGCGAAATCACCGGTCACCTCTGGAACAAGCTGTTCCGACGTGAACTGACCCTCGAGATCGAGTTCACACCGGCACGCGTGCACTCCGACCTCGCCATGGTCGCTCAGCTGCTCGCTGCGGCCGATCGGGTGGTGGCGATCAGCGACGTGCTCTACTCCTATGTCGTACGCGGCGGGTCGATCATTCGCTCGGGGTCGCGTCGCGCCGAGTCGCTTCTGCTGGTGGAGCAGGCCGTCACGACGGCAGCCATCACCCTCGACACCCGCATCATTGGCTCGAACTCCTACGGGTACTTTCGGCTGCGCTACGTACTACTGTCTGGGTTGAAGGACGCCCTGAGTGGCCCCTATGACGCCGAGGAACGCGATGAGATCGTTGCCGAGCTGCGCTCCCGATTGACCTGGCGCCTCGTGCTGCTCGCCGCTCGCCGCCGCGACTGGAAGCGTCTCGCCCTGGCTGGCACGGCCAAGGTGAGCATGCCGCTGCATCGACGGATACTGCGTCTCGCCGCCGAGCAGGGTGCAGCCTGAGTCGGAATGGCCGGTGCCCGCTGCTCAAGCAGCCACAGTGATCGCGAACCGCGTTGATGCTCAGGTGCGCCAGTAGCGTTCTGGGCGGTGAGTATGGGCGGCGATCTCAATAGAATGCTGATGTCTTATACGAGTTGTCTACAATACGAGCCACACACGTGGCGCGCGGTTCGCAGCATCCGTTCGAACCCGCAGATCGAGCGAAGTGAGTGATTTCGTCACACAGCAGTGCGCCATTCTGGGTACTTTCACAGGAAAGTGAAACCGATTCGACTTTGCCTCTCGATAAGCTCGGGTCCACAATTCAATCCGAATAGTCCCCACGCTCTCGGGCTTCGAACGCGGAATACGCATCGCACCACGCAACGACCAAGCCAGTGACCGTCATACTGCGCCCGTCGAACGTTACGGCGCATTGTTTCAGATCATCGGAATCACGAGACCCTGACCGAATCGACGAGGTCGACGAACTGACTCTCCGGAGGACTCCAACGTGCCCCTTCCCCGCAAGCCATTTGCCAGCCGAGTGTTCGCGCGTCGACGAGCGACAGCCGTTCGCCACACCCTGATCGCCATAGCTGCCTTCACTGCCACGACCATTGCGGTTCTCGCTCCCCTGACTATTCCCAGCCCCGGCATCGAGACGGCCGCCGCCGCGACCGCCCGCACCGTCATCGACAGTTCCTCGTCGACGATCAGTTACACCGGCAACTGGCGTACCACGCGCAGCGTCGCCGACCGCGGTGGTTCCGTGCGGTTTCAGTTCAGCGCGGGTAGTGCGTCGATGATGTTCACGGGAACGAGCGTCGCGTACATCACTCGCACCACGAAGAGTTCCGGCACGAGCACCGTCTCGATTGACGGCAAGGTGGTCGCCACCGTGAACGGCTACTCCAAGACCACCCAACACCGGAAGACGGCGTTCAGTACGACGAGCTTGGCGAACGGCACCCACACCATTGAAATCAGCCGCACCGGCAAGAGAGACGCGCGCTCGAGCGGCACGAACAGCATCGTCGACGCATTCGTGGTGAACGCCGCGTCCAGCACGACTCCAGCACCCGCACCGGCACCCGCACCGGCACCGGTGCTCGCACCGTCGCCAACAGCGCATCGCTACGCCGACTGCCCCGCCGCGACGACGATGGTGCGCACCGCCGACGAGCTCATGTCCGCCGTAGAGAGGGCCGAGCCCGGCACTGTCATCAGGATGGCCCCCGGCACCTACCGCGGCCAGATCGACATGCACGCCAATGGAACCGCATCCAACCCGATCTGGGTCTGTGGCCCGCGTAGCGCCGTGATCGACGTCGGCAGCATCCAGGGCAACCACGGCATTCAGATCACGAACTCGTCCAACCTCGTGATCGCCGGAATGACCGTCACCAACAGCCTCAAGGGCATCAGTGTGATTCGCAGCAACCACGTCACCATCACCGACACTCTCGTTGACAACATCGGCTATGAGGGCATCCACGTACGGGCCTTCAGCACCGATAACAACGTCGTCGGCAACACCATCAAGAACACCGGCAAGCGCGACCCGTTCTACGGTGAGGGCATCTACATCGGAACCTCAGAGAACAACTGGTGCGCCCAGACCAACTGCCAGCCCGATCGCACCGATGGCACGCTCGTGCTCGGCAATCACATCAGCCTGACCGGCGCCCAGCCGATCGAAGTGAAGGAGGGCACCTCCGACGGCGTCATTCGGGGCAACATGATCGACGGCGCCAGCGCCATGAGCAACGCTGAAGAATGGGTCAAGGTCAAGGGTAACAACTGGACGATCGAAGGCAATCAGGGCTCAAACAGCCCCATGCACGGTTTTGCGGTCAATGGAAGCGTCGCTGGCTGGGGCCTGGGCAACACGTTCTCCGACAACTCCGGTGCGGTGAACGCCAGCGGCTACGCCTTCTTCATCTACGAGAAGGGCAGCAAGGGTTCGAGCGATACCGATGTGTCCTGCTCGAACTCGGTCACTCGCGCAGCCGAGGGATTCTCCAACATCGCCTGCACGCCGTAACCACAGCGTGCAGGACCCTCAGCGCGCTCACCCAGCGCGCTGAGGGTCTTTTCTTGCGCCCGCGCCCTCCAAATCGTCCTGAGTGACAACAAACTCCAGAGTCACAATTTAACTCAAGGCACTTTCACAGGAACCCCGAAAATCGCCCCGTGTTCAGCCCGCGCGAACGCCTAAATCCCATCCTTCGCTCGATGAGTTTCTCCCATAATGGGCAATAGCACTGATCAGGGCGAAATCGTCGAGGTCCTCTCAGGTCCTTTCCGGCGGCCAATCGAACGGAACCGTGGCCGCGCGCGCACTCACGCGAGGAATGGTACCGGCATCCACTCACGTTGCGCCCACAAACCCATTTGTACACGAGTAACGTGCAGCGGGTCGGACGCTAATTGACGCAGTGATCACGGCGGCACAATCGCCCGGCATCACGAAGATCATGTGCGTTGGAACCCATCCGGGTTCACGGACGTACTCATCCTGTCCATGAGCATCCGGAAGGTCTCACATGTTGTTCCCCCGCTTCCTGCGACATGCCACCATCGTGGCCGTGGCTATCACCGCGCTGATTCCCCTCACGGCCCTGATTCCCGTCGGCGTCGCATCGGCTTCCGCCGCCACTGCGCCCGCCGGCACCACGGTGATCGACAACAGTTCAGCGCTGGTGAAGTACACCGGCACGTGGCGCACCACCGGCAACCCCTTGGACAACGACGCTTCAATCAGCTACGCCTCCAGCACCTCGAGCGCCTCGCTAACTTTCACCGGCTCAGCGATCGCCTACGTCACCCGCCAGACGAGTAGCTCGGGTACAAGCAACATCACGATCGACGGCAGGGTCGTCGCCACGGTGAACGGCTACTCGGCCACCACCAAGTACCAGCAGAACCTCTTCAGCACGTCGACTCTGTCCAGCGGAACCCACACCATCACGGTGAGCCGCACGGGCCAGAAGGATGCCCGTTCAACGGGCACCAACAGCATCATCGACGCATTCGTCACGCTCACCTCCACGACCGCTTCCGCTCCGGCTCCGGCTCCGCAGACCGTGCTAGCGCCGACGGCCGTCAGTACTCCGGTGGAGGCGCCAGCCAACTCCACCACCATTGACAGCGACTCCCCGCAGGTTACCTACACCGGCACGTGGCGCACGTCCGGTTCAGCGAATGACTCGGGCGGTGGAGTCAAGTTCTCCACGAGTTCCAGTAGCGCCTCCTTCACTTTTGATGGCCCAAGCGTGGCCTTCGTCACCCGCCTCACCAGCAGCTCGGGCACAAGCAACATCGCTATCGACGGCGCGACCGTCGCTACGGTCAACGGCTACTCCGCGATCACCGCCTACCAGCAGAAAGCGTTCAGCACGACGAGCCTCTCGGCCGGCAGACACACCATTACGGTAACCCGCACCGGCCAGAAGGATGCGCGCTCCACCGGCACCAGCAGCATCGTTGACGCGTTCATCGTGTCGGCCGTTCCGAGCACCGCGCCGACCCCGGCACCGATCAGCACCCACCGCTACGCCGATTGTCCGGCCGCCACCGTCGACGTGACGACGGCCAGGGAACTCATGACCGCTGTGTCCCAGGCCCAGCCCGGAACCGTCATCAAGTTGGCTCCCGGCACCTATAACGAGCAGATCAACATGACCGCGAACGGAACCGCATCCAACCCGATCTGGGTCTGTGGCCCGCGGGACGCCGTGGTCAACGTCGGCAGCATCCAGGGCAACCACGGCATTCAGATCACGAACTCGTCCAACCTCGTGATCGCCGGAATGACCGTCACCAACAGCCTCAAGGGCATCAGCGTGATTCGCAGCAACCACGTCACCATCACCGACACTCTCGTTGACAACATCGGCTATGAGGGCATCCACGTACGGGCCTTCAGCACCGATAACAACGTCGTCGGCAACACCATCAAGAACACCGGCAAGCGCGACCCGTTCTACGGTGAGGGCATCTACATCGGAACCTCAGAGAACAACTGGTGCGCCCAGACCAACTGCCAGCCCGATCGCACCGATGGCACGCTCGTGCTCGGCAATCACATCAGCCTGACCGGCGCCCAGCCGATCGAAGTCAAGGAGGGAACCTCGAACGGCATCATCCGCGACAACATCATTGACGGTACCAACGCCATGCCGCACGCTGAGGAATGGGTCAAGGTCAAGGGTAACGACTGGAGTATCTACAACAACCAGGGCAGGAACAGCACCATGCACGGCTTCGCGGTCAACGGAAGCGTCACCGGCTGGGGCCTGCGCAACACCTTCTTCGGCAACACCGCTCCGGTGAACGCCGCCGGGTATGGTTTCTTCATTCACGAGCAGGGCGGCAAGGGTGCCAGCGGCACCAAGGTCTACTGCTCGAACACCGTCACCGCTGCAGGGTCAGGATTCTCTAATCAGGCCTGTATCTCTTAACAACACGCTCTGATCGCCGGTCGAGCGCAGCCTTCCAGCTACGCTCGACCAGGGGGAAGACGGCGGCCGCCGAATACGCGTTCTCAAAGGCGGATCGGGCCAGATCCGCCTTTTTGGTGCGCCAGGCGGTATCCGTCATCGCGTGCCGCAGTGCCGACTCGAGCGAGTCGATATCGCCGGGTTCCACGATAACGCCCACGCCGTTCGCGAGCACAGCCGGCACGCCGCCCACCCGGGTCGCCACGACACAGTTATCGCGGGCCATCGCTTCGAGAATGAACATAGGCATCGCTTCCTCGCGGGAGGGCAACACCGCGATCGCCGAACGCTCAAGCAGCACCATCAGGGCCTTGTGGCTGAGCGGGCCGACGAACTCGGCCCGCGTGAGCGGCACCATTGGCTGGTCGGTGATCGGGCCGGCGATGACGAGTCGCCAGCGCGGATGCTCCGGCGCGAGCCGCTGCCACGCCGCCGCGAGCACGTCGACGCCCTTGCGTTTGCTGACCGCACCGCCGAACACCATGAGGGGTTCGATCTCGCGGCGGACACCGTCGGCGACAGCGTTCGGCACGAGCACTACCCGCTCCCCCGGCACAAACTCGGCGGCCGCGGCGCGCGATTCGGCCGAGAGGGCCAGCACCACATCGGCCGCCCGCAGAATGCGCCCGACCAGCCCGGGCCGTTTCTGTGCGAAGGCGGCGAAGGAGCTGCCGTGCAGCTGGGCGACCGTCGCGAACCCGCGCGCGCGTGCGAGTGCGAGCAACGCGCCCTCGCGCCCAAAGGAACCGCCCTGCGACAGATGCGCGATCACGACGGTGTTCTCGGGGTTGGACAGGCGCAGTACCGTCCAGAAAGCGGATGCCGCCACAGCAACTGCTCGCACCCCGCCACTGCCGTCGCGCGAGGAGATCATGTGCAGGTCGAAGTCGGCGAAGGAATGCGCCAGGTAGCCGTTGACGACCTGACTCATGCCGCCGGCGACCTCACCGCTGCGCCCGATGTGCACGGCGAGCAGCCGTTCGGGTGACGGCGCAACCATCGGACTGATCGTGATCGGCTGGGTGTTGCCCGGCTCCGTTTCGCCCGACTCAGCGTCAGCCGGCTCCGTCATGATCGGATGGATCTCTATCGGATCGGTATCGACCGGTCCGGTGTCGTGCGTTTCGGCGAGGCTCACCGCACGCTCTCGGTTGTCAGCACCTGGTCGAGCAGGCGACGCACGGTCTGTAATTCGCCCTGCGCTTGGGCCAATCCGGCCAGAATGGCCGCGCGCCGGCCGAGCAGGTTCTGCAATCGCCCCGTGATCTCGGCCGCGCTCAAGCCGGAGCTGGCGATGCTCACGTCGTGCAACCCGGCGGCGGCGAAGTGTCGGGCAATTTTGTCGGACTTGGCGTCCACCAGGAGCGCCGCCGGAACCGCTCCCTCGGTGAGGGCACCGACGAGCACGTGCAAGCGATCGCTCACGGCGAGCGCCGCCCGCCGGTACAGGGCGCGCAGACGCTGTTCCTGTTCGTCGTGGGCGGTGCCGTTCCAGCGCAGTGTCTGGCCGCCGAGGTCGACGGCGAGCTGACCGCACTTGTCGTCGTCGCGCAACACCTGGGTAACACACCAGATCTCGAGGCCGTTGTCGGCCGCGACGGCGCGCACCCCGGCAAGCCAGGCGGCGCTCGGGTAGTCGAGGTCGGAGCGCATCGACACAACGAGCACGTCGCGGCCTGCCGTACCGTTCCTATCGGCACCGTTCGAACCGGCACCGGTGCTGGCGAAGGCCAGATCGGGCATGATACCGCCCTGCCCGAGATACCCGGCCGTAGCCGCATCCCGCCAGAATGAGACGTTCGACAGCGCGATCGAGGGCCCCATGAGCGCACGCGGCAACGGGGAAAAGTTGCGGCTGCCGACGCCGATCCGGGCGACGCGGCCGTGCCGGGCGCGCACGAGAGCGAGCACCGGCAGCATGGCGAGGTGCTCCTTCATACCGGTCAGGGTGAGTTGAATCTCTCCCGGTTTGAAGACATACGAGGCCCGGCCGCGTGCCGCACTCAGAAGCGCCGCCGTGTACCAGCGGCCAAAGGAGCGGTATTGCACGTCGTCGGGCCCGAGGCCGAGCCCCTGGGCATACCCGTCGGGCGCGTCGCCGACGTACACGTGCAGCGGGCCGCTCGCACGCAACCAGTCGAGCAATTGGCGGCGCAGCAGAATGTCGCCGATGTTGTCGTATTGGCCGCGGGCGGGCACGAAGATCGCGCGCAGTACCCGCTGATGTGGTGCTCGTTCGCTCATCGGTCGCTGGGCAGCGGAATGCGCACACCGGTGTCGATGGCGCGGCCGGCAGCAAAGCGGATGACGTCGGCCGTCAGATCGGGCGCGTCAACGGCTCGGGCGACCCCGAGGTACTCGGCGAGTTCGGCGATCTGCATCTGATGGTCGTCGACGTGTTCGCCGCGGTGCTTGCGGCGGGTCACGATGACCGGAAAGATACCCATTTCGAGCAGCGCCATGAAGGTACCAACGCCAGCGTGGGTGATCACGACGTCGGCGGTCAGCGCGGCGTCGATGAACTGCGCGGTCGGCATCATCTGGTGCACCTGGCCGGGAAGATCGGTGCGGTTGGTGGTGAAACCGAGCTGCCAGACGGTGCGATCATCGGCCAGGCCGCTCGCGAGGACGGCGTCGACGAGGGAATCGAATCGATAACCCTCGATGGTACCGAGGGTGACGAACAGGCTGGGGCGATCCGGCGCGTGTCGGCTCAACGAATGGTAGGTGGAGAGCACGCTCGGGTGTGTTCTCCAGCGGTTGGTGGCCCAGGCGGGATGCTGGGTGCGCACGCTGACCAAGTGGCTGGCCGCGAGCATCCGCCCGCTGAGCGATGGCCCTTCGACGCGGGAGACGCTCTCGATGTACAGGCTCGGCACGCCCCTGAGCGCGGCCTGCGGAAGCGCGGCGACGGCGAGGCCGGCGCCGGTGCTCACGGCACCGTCAAAGGTTTCGTGCTTGAGCACCCGGCGCACGATGCCGGCCGCCCGCATCATGCCAACGTAGTCCCGGGGACGCACGTACGGCACGTGGATGCGGCGACGGCCGGCCAACAGGGAGCGGCTCTGCACGGAATCAAAGGTGACCCAGAGCGAGCTGGGCGAGGCGCCGAGCCCCGGCGCCAGCCGCACCAGCTGCGCCAGATGCCCGCCGGTGGAGGCGACGAGCAGAAGCTTCCGTTGCGTGGCGGGCGACGAATCGATCGGATGGGACATGTGCACGGACACTCTGGCTCCCTTCGGGTAAAGCCTGTATAAAACTGTTTCGAACGTGCGTCATAGAACGTGCGCCACGGTGGAGAACGCAGGGTCTACCAGGTGACGCGCTGTTGGGCGGGGGCGTCTGTGGAGGCAGACTCACGCTCGGGCGGAGTGGAACGACTCGCGTCGCTCGCGTCCGCGTCGATCGGTCGAGTGGCCCGGGGTGCCGTGCGGGTGGTCGCCGCGAAGCCGCCGTCTCGCACGAGCGCGTCGGGGCCACGGGTGGGAACCATCGCCAGCACGACGCCAAGCGGCGTGGTACCGACAGCTTCAAGGGCGTGGAACGCGGCGAGCAGTTCGGGTTCGCGCACCCGGTTGGCACCGACGACGAGAACGGTGCCGCCGGTCCAGCGGCTGAGCACGGCAGCGTCAGTCACGGCGAGCACCGACGGGGCGTCGATGAGCACATAGTCGTAGCTGCTGCTGAGCACGTCGAGCACGGTGCCCATCGTGGTCGATCCGAGCAGTTCGCTCGGGTTGGTGGGGACCTTGCCCGATGACAGCACGGTGAGCGGATGCTGTGTGCCCCACGATTGCAGGGATTCCTTGAGTTGCACGTCACCAACGAGCACGTCGGTCAGGCCACGATCGGCGTCGAGACCGAGATAGTCGGCCAGCCGCGGTGTGCGCAGGTCGGCGTCGATCACGGCGACGGTTGCGCCGCTCTCGGCCAACACGATGGCGAGGTTCACGAGCGTCGTCGTCTTGCCCTCCCCCGAGACGGAGGAGGTCACGACGAGGCTGCGGCGACTGGTGTCGGCGTCGGCGAACTCCAGGTTGGTGCGCAGCACCCGGAACGCTTCGGCGCGGGCGGTAGATGCACCGTCGGGGGTGATGATCGGGTTGCCGCCGGCTTCGAGGGGGATGCTGCCGAGCACCGGAACAACGGTGAGCCGCTCGATGTCGTCACGGTTGGAGATGCGACGGTCGAGCAGTCCGAGGATGAGCGCGGTCACCAGACCGACCAGCAGGCCGATCAGCAGACCGAAGGCAAGGTTGAGGTAGAGCAGGGGCAGCGCGGGGTTGTCGGGAGAGACTGCGGGGTCGAGCACTCCGACCGTGACCGGGCTCGCGCCGCCGTCGGCGGGCGTTTCCAGCTGGTTGATGACGACGTCGGTGAAGCTCTCCGAGACGGCCTGCGCGAGCTGCTGCGCTGCATCCGCCGTGGAGGCGAGGGCGGCAATTTCGATAACGGCGGAACCGGGCTGGGTCGTTGCCGTGACCCGCCGGGCCAGGTCGACCGCGCTCTCGTTGAGCTTCAAGCGCGTGATCACCGGGTCGAGTACGCGGGGGCTCGTGGCGACGTCGAGGTAGTAGGGCAGCTTCTGCACCACAAAGTTGTTGCCCTGCACAAGGTCACCGGGAGTGGACCCGTTCTGAATCTGCGCGGCGACGAACACCCGGGTGGAGGATTGGTATTGCACAGGGGTCAGCAGCGCTGACGCTGCCCCACCGACCAGACCGAGAAGGGTAAACGCGACAATGAGAGTCCATCGTTTTCGTAGTATACGAACCAGTCGTTTCAGTTCCATGCGTGCTTCTCCCCGCGTGATCGGCGCGTCGTGCTTCGGGTGCACGACGACAGGACCCTATGTTGGCATAAAAATCCTCACTTATGGACGGTTGGTACCGAGGATTTAATCAGTCCGTGTGGAAGTGTTCACCAAATTGTCGATGAGAAACTGACGAATGCTCGCTCGCGTCGCCTCGTCAAGGAGTTCCAATGCGTGTCGTTTACCGGGTTTCACGTCGAGCGTGACGGGTACACCGACCGCCTTGAGCGCGCGCGCCATGGCTTGGCCCTGCTCGACGGGAACGAGTTCTTTTTTGGAGATGGCAATGTAAAACGGCGGGTCGGTCGTGTCGACGGAGTACAACGGCGATGCGTCGTGGGCGTTTGGACAGTCGGCGAAGTCGTCGCAGCCGAGGTATTGCAAAATGGATGCGATTGCCATTTTCGATGGGTCACCGAGCTGGAGTCCGTTCTCGGTGAGGTCAACCGCGGGTGACATCGCCACGACCGCAGCGACCCGGTCGCCGCTGGTCAGGCTGCCGGTACCGTTGGTTCCGATCGAGGAGGCGATGATCGCGCCAGCCGAGCTGCCGAACAGTCCAATGCGTTCGGGGTCGATACCGAACTCGGCTACCTGGGCGGGCTCGCGCAGCCACTCGAGCGCGTCGGTCACATCGTTCACCTGCGCCGGATAGGCGAATTCCGGCGCCAGTCGGTAGTCGACGGAGAAGGCCGCAATGCCGCCGTCGGCCAGCTCTGAGCAGAGGGCGGTCATACCGCCGAAGTCCTTGGTGCCGCTGTCGAAGCCTCCGCCGTGAATGAGGATCATCGCCGCGGTCGGGGCTTTCTCTCCCTTGGGCAGGCAAGCGTTCAGCAGCAGCTTCTGGCCGCGAGCGGTGCCGTATTGCACGTCGTTGTGCAGCACGACCGAGTTGCTGTGCGCGTTGTCGACGGGCGCGGCGGGAGCGGCGGAGCATCCGCTCAGCAGCAGACCAACAGAAACCGCGAAGGCAATCACGGACGAGAGTTTCTTCACGGCAGATCTCCGTTCTGATGAGCCCGACGCGAGACCGGTTTGGTCTGGCGTTTGCGGAACGGACTGACCCAGAGAAAGGCGAACCGGCGGAGCAGCTTGGCGAGGTAGAGCGAAGCGACGAGCGCGACGGCGGCGAGCAGGAACGGCAGGGCGTTGCCGGCGCGTTGAAGCCAGGGTGATTCGGCGAACGGTGCGAGCAACGCGAGGGCGCTGGCCACGAGAAACAGGTGCAACAGGTAGATCTGAAAGCTGTATTGGCCGAGCGTGCTCATGAAGTTCAGCCATTTCACCCGCACCAAAAGGGTCGCCAGGGCGACGCCCATCGCGACGGCGACGGCGCTTTCAAGCAGAATCAGCCCGGGCAGACGGGAGAGGTGCAGCGGCACGAGCAGCACGGCGAGGCCGACATACGCGGCGACGAGCACGATCGCGTGCCAGACGCGCACCCGCGCGGCCAGACGATAGACCGTGTGCGGAAAATAGACGGCGACGATGAAAAACCCAAAGTTGGCGGCGACCCGGTCCCAGCCGACGTTGTCAAGGTCGAGCACGCCCGGCGTTGTCGACACGATCGCCAGTACGCCCGCGAGTCCGATTTGCACGCTGACCGGGAGTTTACGTAGCAGCCATGCGAGCAGGGTGAAAATGGTCAGGGCCCAGATGAACCAGTAACTGCTGGTGGGCCAGACTGGCAGCAGCGCAATGTTGAGCAGGTCGGTCGGGGATCGCTCTGTACCACGCAGGTGCGGCACGACGAGATAAAACCCGACACGGATGACGGACCACAGCAGGTAGAGATAGACCAGCGTGAGCAGACGACGGCGCCAAAGATCTTTCAGATTCCAGGTGAGCATGCGCCGGGCGGTGAGTCCGGCGATGAAGAAGAACACCGGCATCGGAAAGAAGCCCAGTACGAGGCGCAACCGCGGTGTTCCGCCGGCCAGCCCGAGGTCGTTGAGGAACAACGACGAGTGGTAGAGCACGACGAGAATGATCGCCGCGCCCTTGGCGAAGTTGATCCACTCGCGGTTCTCGGCCCGCATCTCTTGCACATGCGAAATGTACACGAGAAAAACTCGCTATGGTATCTCGCCCGGCCGTTAGGGAAGGTAGTCCTCGAACGAGTCGGTCTGAAAGGCCCGCTGCAGCGAGGGTAACGCACCGGTGTCGATGTTCACGATGGACTGCCCGTTGGCCGAGGTTCCGGTGCCGCTCGTGGGCAGGGTGAAGAATGTGAGATCGCTGCCGTGCAGGTCGCGCAGCTGCAGCTGCAGGCCGGTGAGGTAGGCGAAGTCGAGGCCGTCATCTACCGCGAGCCACGGGGTCACCGCCTCGATCAGGTGGACGAGGGTGGCCGGATTGGTCACGGTGCGGGAGCTCATGACGGTGCTCAGCATGGCCTTGAGGAAGCGCTGCTGGTTGCGCACTCGGGTGAAGTCTCCGTCCGCGAAAGCGTAGCGTTCCCGCGAGTAGGCGAGCGCCTCGGCGCCGGTCACGATTTGCTTGCCGACGGCGAAGCTGTGGCCCGTGATTTTGGAGGAAGCAAACGCGACAGGGTTGTCGATTTCGACGCCGCCGAGGGCATCCGTGATGGCTTGGAAACCCTCGAAATCGACGACGGCGACATGGTCGATGCGCGTCTTGATCAGACTTTCTACGGTTTGAACGGCGAGCGGCACCCCACCCCAGGAGAGCGCGGCGTTGATCTTAGCCTGGCCATGGCCGGGAATTTCCAGCCAGCTGTCACGCATGATCGACATAACCCAGACACCTTCGTGGTTGGCTGGAATGTGCACGATCATGATCACGTCGGAGCGTTGTCCGGTCAGGTCGTTGATCGAGGTGTTGTGCGCGCCGCGGGTGTCGGAACCGAGCACCAAAATATTCTGGGCTTCGGCCACCTGGCCGGAACTGGGCGCCGGACGCACATTGTCGGGCGGAAAGACGGTGCTGAGAGTGGCGACCTGGTCGTCAAAGGAGTGGCTGATTTTGTAGGCGCCAACACCCCCGATTCCGGCCGCAAGAAGCGAGAGGGAGATGATGCTGGCGAGAGTGATCCGCCAGACCTTTTTGCGGCGCCGGTGTCGAAGTGTGTAGGGCACGGTACTGCCTCCTGAGACCGCCTTCGGGAGCGGTGTGCATACCGTAGGCCGGTCTCCCCTTCAGCGGAATGGGGCAACGCAGAGTCAGCCTCGAACTGGGGGTAAAAGCACGAGTCGCGTGGAGAGGTGAGCCCCGGGGCCAGACGGTGACGTAGCGGGGCCAGACGGTGACGTAGCGGGGTCAGACGGTGACGTAGCGGGGAATGAGGTCCTCGAGCAGGGCGGCGGTGTCGGGCCAGCCCTCGACGGCAATGCACTCCACGCCGAGCACCTTGACCGGGTAGTCGTTGCCGTTCTCGTCGAGCCGATCACCGACGAACAGCATGTCTTCGAGGCCGACACCGGTGAGGCTGGCCAGACGCTTCATTCCGTAGGCCTTGTCGATGCCCTGCCGGGTGATATCAACGGATGTCGACCCGCCGGAACGCACCTCGAGGTCGGGTAGCAGTGCCTGCGCGCCCTCACGCAGGGCATTCTTCTTCTCACCGGTCGGGTCCCAGGCGATCTTGGCCGCCACCGGGGCGGCCTGACCGAGTGCGGAGAAGGTGATCTGGGAGCCGCGGTCTTCGAGAATGGGGCCCCAGGTGTCGCTCTCCCAGAAGCCCAGGCGGCGGGCGGTCTGCTCGACCGAATCGCGGGCCCGGGTCTTCTGGTCGTCGCTGAGGTTCTCGGCGTACACCTGGGTCCAGCCCTGGGCGTCGCTGCGGTAATACTGCGTGCCGCAGGTGGGCATGAGGTGCAGGCGGGCGAGTTTTTCCGGGCTGATCTCGGGCAGGTTGTCGATGATCTGCGCCTGGAACTGACCGAACTGGCCGCCGGAAATGATACAGACCTCGGTGACACCGAGCAGCTTCACGAGCAGGTCGATCATGGTCGGATCGAGCGCAGACTTGGACGGTGCGAGCGTATCGTCGAGGTCAAAGGCCACCAGGCGGGGAAGAAGAGGCATCAGTCCACTCTATCGGCGTGAGCAGGGCTCGGCCGTGTGCGCTGCCGGTGCGTGCGATGCCACCCGCCGGCGGCGCGCCGCTGGCATGCGCCCGGGCCGAGGGCGCCGCAGTTGTTAGCCTGAGCGGGTGCGTACTGACTTTGACCCCCGGGATCTGCCCCGCCGCGACTTCTACCGCCTGCTGAACTCGCTCGTGGTGCCGCGGCCGATTGCGTGGGTGTCGAGCCGGTCGGCGGCGGGTGTCGACAACCTGGCGCCACATTCGTTCTTCACCGTGGCATCCGTGTCGCCGGCCATCGTGCAGTTCACCTCGGTGGGCGTCAAGGACACCGTGCGCAATGTTCTCGCGACCGGGGATTTCGTGGTGAACTTTACGCCGGAGTCGCTGTTCGAGGAGGTCAACGCGACCGGCACCGACTTCGGGCCCGAGGAGAGCGAGTTCGACCGGGCCGGGCTCACTCGGGAGCCGAGCCTGACCGTGGGCTCGATGCGGGTCGCCCAGTCCCCCGCGGCGATCGAATGCCGCCTGCACTCCACGCTCAAGCTCGGCGATTGCACCCTCGTGTTCGGCGAGGTCACGCACATCGCGGTGTCGTCTGCGGTGCTGAACGGGGCGCATCCGCTTATTGAGAAGCTGCGACCGCTGTCGCGGCTGGGCCTCGATGAGTGGGGAACCATCGGCGAGGTCAAGGAGATCAAGCGCATTCGCGCGAGCGACTGGCCGCGCGAGTTTCGCCCGCACCAGCACTAGCTAGGCGGTCGGCGGGAACAGGGCCTCGGCGAGCAGCGGGCCGAGCTGGGCGCTCGCCTCGCGCACGAAATGCTGGCCGTCGAAGAACACCGGCGTGCTGTCGATGAAGGCGGGGCAGCTGTTGTCGACGCAGAGCCACGGCACGACGTTCACGTACTGGGCGAAGCCGCCGTGCTGGCTGACCGCAGCCTGCTCACTCGCGACGACCTTCTGATAGAGGCTCGACGGGCTGTAGGCGCAGTCCTCCGGGGCGCTCGTGAGAGTCTTGCACTCGGAAAACGGCGTGCTGGCCGGCGGCGGCGAGAGTACCGCAACGTGGTCAGTTGACCCCTGCAACGAGGTGATCGTATCGGCGGTCGCGGTCTGCCACTCGGTCAGGGCGGCGGCTCCTTCGTTGCCGCTGGCGAGGCGCACGATGGATGCGGCCAGGCTCGACATGATCACGAGGTCGGGCGAGAGTCGGGCGACCTCGGCGTAGACCCAGGCGTGGTGGTCGTTGCACGTGGCCGCCGACGCGTCGGAGGCGTTCTTGGGCGCGACCGAGATATTAACGGCCGGGCAGGAGAACATGGTCAACGATTGCACGTTGTAACCAAGCGGTTCGAGCGCCGCGCGAATGGCCGGCATGTAGCTGATCGCCATGGAATCGCCGAGCAGTACAGCGGTCTTCGCCGCTTGGGGGTCGCCGTAGAGGCAGCCGACGGCGTTCTTTTTGCTGACTGAGAGGCAGTTGTCGTCGACCCATTCCGGGACGCCGGAGTTGTCGCCGAGGGCGTCGAACGCCGGGGTAGCCTCGGGCCAGGCGGTACTCGCGAGGGCCGCCGTGATAGCGGCCTGCCGGGTCGCCAGCAGGGTGGCGGGTTCGGTGGGCGTTTCCACTCCCCGATCGGCGCCCGCGCCGATCGGAGCAGCATCCGCAGACGGGCCGGACGCGGTGCGGGCGTTCAGGGCGACGAACGAGACCGAAACGATGACGAGGGTCACGACGACAAGGGCGCCGATCCAGGCTTGGGCCGCGCTGATGCCCCAGCGGCGTTGGGGGGCGGGGCGGAGCATCCGTTCTCGCTGGCGGGTGTGGGAGTTTTCGAGCCAGAGCGAATGGCGGATGGGGTCTTCGACTAGGTGAAAGGAGAACACCGAGAGCGCGACCATGAGCACGAGGGCGAGCGGCAGATAGAGCGGCGAGTCGGTGGCGAAGACGGTGGCCAGCAGAATGACCACTGGAAAGTGCCAGAGATAGAGGGAATAGGAAATTTTACCGACGTAGCGACTGAGGGGGTTGGTCAGGGGGAACAGGAGGCGCTGCTCGGGCCGGCCGATACCAGCGGCAATGACGAGGGCGGCTCCAGCGACGGGCAGCAGGCCCCAGGGCGCGGGAAACGGCGAGTCGCGGCTGATCAGCACCAGGCTCGCAGCGATAACGGCGAGGCCGAGCCAGGCGAGCACGGGGCGCAGAGCCGTGGGCAGCTTGGCGATCCCGGGCGCGGACGCGGCGAGGAGTGCGCCGATGCCGAGCTCCCAGGCTCGGGCTCCGGTGGAGAAGTAGGCGATGGCACTGCTGGTGGAGGTCTCCACGAAGCTCCAGGTCAGAAATGCAAGGGTGATCACACCCGTGGTGACGGCGACCGTCGTGATGAGGGCGCGGGCGCTCAGCGTGCGGCGGCCGGCGAGGGTGAAGATGACGATGAGCAGGAACGGCCAGACAAAGTAGAACTGTTCTTCCACCGCGAGCGACCAGTAATGCTGCAAGGGGGAGACGGCGTTGGTGGCCTGCAGGTAGTCGGTTCCGACGAAGGCGAAATGCCAGTTGGCGACGAACAAGGCTGAGAACACGCCGTCCCACAGGGTGCTCAGGGCGCGGGCGCTCGGCAACAGCAGGAACCCGATCGCCACCGTCACAACGAGCACGAGCAGCGAGACCGGCAGAATGCGCCGGATGCGCCGGCGGTAGAAGTCGACGAGGGAGATGCGGCCGGTGCGGGCATGTTCCTTGAGCAGCAGGCTCGTGATGAGAAAGCCGGAGATGACGAAGAAAATATCGACGCCGATGAAACCGCCCGAGGGCCAGCCGAGCAGGTGGTCGAGAATGACAACGATCACGGCGACCGCCCGCAGTCCTTCAATGTCACCACGGAACGTGCGGGTGGCAGATTTGCCGCCGGCTGGGCTGGCCGGGTCGGGTGCGCGTTGCTGAGTTTCCAGGGTGGACTGAACGGACATGTATAGCCTCCGACTCGGGTTTCGGAACTGGTACCTGTTGGGCCCAGCGTTCGGGCACGCCCTGAGATTATGACGTAATCTCAACTCGTCATGCAAACCCGGCCCACGAGTTTTTACCTGACCGACACAACCTCGCCGGTGCAGGCCGACTCCTGCGCGGCGAGCACAATTTCCAGCGAGCGGATGCCAGTGGCCCTACCCGTTCAGGGCCACGGCGCCCAAGGCGAGGGCTGCGATGAATGCCCAGGAGATCAGACCGACACTGAGCGCCCGGCCGCCCGTGCGCAGTAGTCCGCCAAGGTTGACGGTCGTGCCGAGAGCAAAGAGTGCCATCGCGAGCAGTGCGGTTTGTACCAGATCGGCGGCGTCGAGAACCTGAGCGGGCAGGGGCACCAGGGTGCGCACGAGCGTGGCCGCGATGAAACCCGCCACGAACAACGGAATGATCGGCGGCCGCGGCGCACCGGGAGTATCGGCATCCGTTGGTGAAAGCGCGCGGTCGTCGAGGCGGTGGCGTTCCACGATCGAAGCAACCGAAACGATCGGGGCGAGCATGAGCACGCGCGTGAGCTTCACGACAAGGGCAACGGCGAGCGCTCCCGACCCGGCAATTTGGGCGGTAGCGACGACCTGGCCGACGTCGTGCACACCGGCGCCGACCCAGTGGCCAAATTGCATCGCGCTCAAGCCGAGCGGATGCCACAGCAGCGGCAACACGGCGATCGCGAGGGTTCCACACAGGGTCACCAACGCGATCGGGGTGGCTGTCTCTTCGTCTTTGGCCTTGACGACGCCGCTCATGGCACCGATCGCCGAGGCGCCGCAAATACTGAATCCGGTCGCGATGAGCAACGGTTGATGCCCGGGAAGGCCGAACCAGCGGCCGAGGCCGAGCGTGCCGACGAAGGTGAGCAGCACGATCGCGACGGTGCTGGCGATGGTCACCCAACCGAGCTCGGCAATGTCGACAAGGCTGAGTTTGAGGCCGAGCAGTACGATTCCAAGCTGCATGAACGGTTTCGCGGCGACGGACAGGCCGGGCGCGAGAACCCCAGCGAGCGCCGGACGCACCGCCGGGATCTGGCCGATGACGATTCCAAGCACAATGGCCATGGTGAGCAGGGGGATGGCGGGTACGGCGACGTGCACGCCCCAAGCCACGAGGGCAGCGACGGCCGCCACGAGAATTCCCCGAAACCACATTCCTACGAGTCTAGGCGGACCCGCGAGCTGACCGATCGAAGTCGCGGGGGGCGGGGCGCAAGCGCGAACGATCGCCCCGCCAGAACAGGCATGCCCGGGCCCGGAACGCGCTCTGGGAGAGAGCTAGGGGCGCCCGAGGCCGTGGTAGGTCCAGCCGGCGGCGCGCCAGGCTGCCGGGTCGAGGGCGTTGCGGCCGTCGACCACCGTCTTGGTACGCACGAGCGAGCCGGCCCAGACCGGGTCGAGGTGCCGAAACTCGGGCCACTCGGTGACGAGCACAACGGCATCCGCTCCGCGCAGGGTGTCCTCAAGCGATTCCATGTACTGCAGCTGCGGATGGCGCGCCCGCGAGTTCTCGATGGCCTGCGGGTCGGTGGCCACGACTTCGGCACCGAGGCCGCGCAGCTGCACGGCCACGTCGAGCGCCGGAGAGTCGCGCACGTCGTCGGAGTGCGGCTTGAAGCTCAGGCCGAGGACCGCGACTTTTTTGTTATAGACGGAGTCGCCGAGCGCCCCGACGGTGAGGTCGACGACGCGCTGGCGGCGACGCAGGTTGATCTTGTCGATCTCTTTGAGAAAAGCCACGGACTCGCCGCGCCCCAACTCTTCGGCGCGGGCGGTGAAGGCGCGAATGTCCTTCGGCAGGCAGCCGCCCCCGAAACCGACCCCGGCACCGAGAAAGCGGCGGCCGATCCGGCCGTCGTAGCCGATCGCATCCGCTAGCTGGGTGACGTCGGCCCCGGTGACCTCGGCGATTTCGGCCATGGCGTTAATGAAGCTGATCTTGGTGGCGAGGAACGCGTTCGCGGCGACCTTGACGAGTTCGGCGGTGGCGTAGTCGGTGATGACGAGGGGGGTGTCGGCGGCGAGCGCCGTGGCGTAGATCTCGTTGAGCAGCGCTGTGGCGTGCTCGCCGGCCGCGCCCGGGGCGATCCCGTAAACGAGGCGATCGGGGCTGATGGTGTCGTGCACGGCGAATCCCTCGCGCAGAAACTCGGGGTTCCAGGCGAGCGATGCTCCGCTGCCGGCCTCGATGAGTTCGGCCAGGCGGGCGGCGGTTCCCACCGGCACCGTGCTCTTGCCCACGACGAGGTCGCCGTCGGCCAGATGCGGAATGAGCGATTCGATGGAGGCATCGACGTAGCGCAGGTCCGCGCTGTAGCTGCCGGGCTTCTGCGGAGTCCCGACGGCGATGAAGTGCACCTGTGAGCCGGCGGCATCGGCTACGTCGGTACTGAAGCGCAGGCGACCGCTGTTCATTGCCGACGTGAGAACCTCGGGCAGTCCGGGTTCGAAGAACGGGGGCCTGCCGATGGCAAGTTGGGCGATCTTGGCGGCGTCGACGTCAATTCCGACGACGTCGTGGCCCAGTTCGGCCATGGCCGACGCGTGTACGGCACCCAGGTAGCCGCATCCAATGACAGAAATTCTCATTTATTCCTCTCGGTCCCCCCCAGAGCATAGTGGGCGCGGCACGTCGTCCCAATTCGGACCTGTAAACATGTGGATGCCCCCGTGCTTTCCGGGCCCGGGCCCGGAAAGCGGGCCCATGATCGTGGGCCCGGTTTCAGAAGGTGGGCCGGGGCGGGGCGGCCGTCCGGGGCAGGGGCCGCCGTTTCAGGCGGTGCGGGCCAGGAGGTACGCGTTCAGTGCGCTGGTCAGAGGGTGGTCCGCAGGGAACGGGCCACCGTCGAGGACGACCACGGAGACCGCCAGGCGCACGCTCGAGACGAGCCACGCGGCATCCGCCTGGCGAAGCTCGCCGATCGTGACATCACGATAGTCGACCCGTTCGCCCCGCGCACGCAGGTAGTCGAACATGCTCTGCTGCGTGGTTCCGTGCAGAATGGCCCCGCTCGGCGCCGGCGTGACATACTCACCGTTGATGCGCAACACGACGCTCGAGGTCGGGCCCTCCAACACGTAGCCGTCGGTGGTGAGAAAGATGGTGTCGTCGGCGCCGCGCCGGTGGGCCTCGCGGATCGCCGCCATGTTCACGGCGTAGCTGAGGGTTTTGGCGCCCATCAGCAACCAGGGGGCGCGTTCGGCCACGCCGCGCGGGTAGCCGCGGTCGAGGGTGATCGCACGCACGCCGCTCGCGCGCACCCCGCTGAAGTCCGCCGCCGCGCTCGCGTGCAGCCAGGCGGTTGGCGCCGGGCCGTGCTCGACGCCGCGGCTGAGCACGAACTTGAGCGCTATCTCGCCCTGCTGCGGAATGCGCGCGACGGCGTACGCGATCGCGGCCCGCCACTGCTCGGCATTCGGCGCCGGCAGCTCGCAGATGCGCGCGGAGTTGCGCAACCGGCTGACGTGCGGCTCGACCTCCTGCGGGTGGCCGTTGACGACTGCGAGGGTCTCGAAGACTCCGTCGCCGCGTTGGGTGCTGAGCTCCCCCACTCGGAGGGCCGGGGCGCTGGACTCCATCTCGTGGAAGGTGCCGTCAAAGTTCTGTCGAAGCGAGTCGGCGGGCACGGGGTCGATCAGCAGGGTGAAGGGCAGTCTCATGCACCGAGCCTACTTCGCGCATCCGCGCGCTGCGGCAAGCGGATGCGGCCGTCCACCAGCAGCCCGAGTCGGTCGCGGGCCAGGCGTATCGTGGCTGCACCCAAAACGGCGGGTGCGGCCAGCAGGTCAGCTCTGGAAGGCGACGATCGGGTTGCTGGTGGGCTGGTCGGACCCTCCGTTAGGTTCAACGGTGACGCCAACCTGGTCGCCGGCGCGCATCCTGCCCTCGAGCACGCGCCAGGCGGTGCCATCCCCGCTCGAGTCGAAGGTTCCGGCCGAGGCCGCTCCCTCACCGTTGATATACCAGAGCTGGTAGTCCTGGTTGCTCGGCAGCACGGGCAGGTTGTCGACCAGCACCGCGGAGATTCCGAGCTTGTTGGACCAGACCAGGGTGGCTTCCTGGCCGTCGGCGGTGGTCGTCGCGGCGCGCTGGGAGTCGGCGGCGGCGTTGATCTGCGCGAGCCCGGAGGCCTGCTGCGACTCGAACTGGTTGGTGTTGAGCGTCTGGCCGAGGAAGGTTCCGCCGACGAACAGCGCCACTGCGGCTGCGGCAGCGAGCAAGAACTGCGCCGGACGCTTGAACCAGCGCGTCTGGGCACGCTCCGATGCCGTCGCTGAGAGGTGCGTGCTGCTGGCTGCACCGTTACGTGAGTGGATGTCCGCGACCGGCCGGTTGAGGCCGGCACCGGAAGGCGCAGCGTTGGCAGGCGCGTCGCCGCCGGACGTCGGCGCGGGAACGACGGAGGTCGCACCGGGAACGGACGCGGCAGCATCCGTTGTGGCGGGGCCAGCGGCACGCGATGCGGGCACCGGCGGAAGCTGCGGGGTCGACGCGAGCATCGACATGAGGTTGGCCTTGAGCGAGGCCGAGGGCTGCACGGGTGCCACGGCGAGGCCGAGGGCCACCGCGGTGTCGTTCAACTCGGCAGCCTCGATGCGGGCTCGCTCGGAGTCGGCGAGGTGCGCCTCGAACACGGCTGTGTCGTGCTCGTCGAGGGCATGCAGGGCGTAGGCACCGGCGAGGTCGGCCGGGTGTTGCTCGGCATCATTACGGCCGTCGCGGGTCATGATGCCACGCCCAATTCGTCGCGCAGGCGGATGAGTCCGTCGCGGAGCCGCGTTTTCACGGTGCCCAAAGGAATGTGGAGCATGTCGGCGACCTCACTATGACTCAGCCCGCCGTAATACGCGAGGCTCACAGCTTGACGCTGCAGCTGTGTCAATCGAGTCATCGCCTTCTCCACCCTTTCATGTTCGATTCGTACTTCAACAGTTTCGGCAACGTGATCGAAGGCCACTGCCAGATCACGGATTCCGATTTTGGTGTCGCGGTCACGTCCGGCCTGCGACGACCGAATTCGGTCGACCGCTCGCCGGTGTGCCATGGTGAGGATCCAGGTGCTCGCACCACCACGAGTTGGTTCGTACCGTGACGCCGACTGCCAGATCTCCAGAAAAATCTCCTGGGTCACTTCTTCCGACTGCGCGTGGTCGACGAGCAGACGCTTGACCAGGCCAAGCACTCGCGGGGAGATCTGGTCATACAGTTCTCCGAAGGCCGATTGGTCGCCGTGGGCTACTCGACCCAGCAACGCCTCCTTGGTGGCAGGGGCTGCTGGCGCGAGGTCTCCGGCGGAATCAACAGTCATGAGATCTAGCATGTCAGGTCTCGTCCCGTTCCATGACTATGGTTCGGTGCGAAGTCGGTAACGGATTGGTCGATCTGAGAAGTCATCCGCGTGAACGGATTCCCCGCGCGGTTCGCCGTGCAGCGCCAGGTTGCGGTCCGCGGGCGGGTGTCGTGAAGGTGGTAGGGAAGAAGGTCGGGCCGCAGAGCACCTCTCGGCGCGAGGCCGCTCGAAGCGGCGAATAATGGAACCCGGGATTACTGCGACCCGACCAGCTTCCAGTGTATTCGAGCAGGGCGGTCGGCGGCGAATGTTCGCCGTCGGCGCACAGTGGATTCTGGGGTTACTCGGGCAGCGAGGCCGTGGGCACATGGCGATCTCGATCCGCGCCCGTCGGGTCCCACCCTGTGAACGCAGGCCCAGGATAGAACATGGGCCCACTTTCCGGGTCCGGGCCGGGCAAGTAAATGGGAAGGCCCGGGCCCGCTACTCCAGGGAGTCGCGGCGCCAGAGGCGCGCGCAGGCCGCGAACTCGGCGGCGGTGGTCGAGAAGCGCAATGCCCGGGTGGTCAGCTCCGACGAGCGGTGCGGCTCCGTCAGCTCAAGATCGTCGGCGATGCTCGCCGCGCCGACCGCGGTGACCCGGCAATACGCCGCGCCGCGATCCAGCGCGACGGCGAAGTCGCCGGTGAACAGCCCGCGCAGAATCTCGTCGGCCAGAACGATGATCTCGGCGGGACCGGTGGGCACCGCGGCGCCCGCGACGAGCGGATCGATCGTGGCCGCAGCATCCGTTCCCCGCTGGTAGAGGTAGGCGCAACCCTCAGGATCCTGCCGGATGAGCATGCGAATAAGGTAGATGCGCCAGAGCGCGCCCGGCAGACTGCGCGGCGTGGCCCTCGACCAGAGCTCGGCGACCGCGTCGATGCCGTTCTCGTCGGTATACCTCACGAGACGTTCGACCGTCTCCGGGTCGGGGTCGCTGCGCACCCGGTTGAGCAGGGCCTGCGCGGTTTCGTGCGCGACGCGGCTGATATGGGCCGGATCGTCGCCACCCTGGAACGCCTCGAACTTGTTCACCGAGAACAGGGTGGGTTTGTGAAAGTTGTCGGCCACGGCTGGTTCTCCTCGGTTGTTTTGGTCTTCAGACGGCAGGTTTTTTGCTGCCCTCCACGCTACCCAGAAAAGCTGGGCGCGAATCCACGGTAGATTAGAACCTATGGGCCTCTAGCTCAGTTGGTAGAGCAAAGGACTTTTAATCCTTGGGTCGTCGGTTCGAGCCCGACGGGGCCCACCATGATCGCGCACGTGGCGCGGCACATGCGCACTGAATCCACCGGATTCGGTGCGCATGTGCGTTCTCCGGCCCGAGCGCCGGTTCTGTCCGCCGGTCGCGGGGTACGCCCGTGGCCAACTCCGGAAAATTTCCGGCCACGCTGAACCGCCGCCCCGTGTTTTTCTTGGCCGAACCGTCACACCGTGACCGGATTTTCTGAATCAGCCACCAGGTCCAGCAGAGAACTGGGCACCGGCGCAGCGCAGCCAGCCTTAGAGGGGTCAGCTCACGAAACGGAATAAATACCACGCTAAGAGTTTCCGGGCCTGTGCAGGGGGCGGAGTTTTCCGGCTTTGGGTTGGCGGGGGTTGTTCCAGGTGTAGTCGCCGGTGAGGTTGATGTGTTCCCAGCCGAGTGGTGAGAGGTGATCGAGCAGCGGGTCGTCAGTGGGGTGGCCTGTTGTGGTGATGGCGTGCTCGAGTATCACGCCGGACAATGCAGCGAGTCGGGGCCGCTTGTCTACACCTGGTGCGGCAAGCCGCGAAGGGCCCCTCGAGCCTCGATGTCGGATATCCGGAATCTCCCTGGCGTAGTTAGGCCACCCCACAACCGCGTAAACCGGTGCACCAAAATGGAAAGCCCTTCTCTAGAAGCATCTGAGCGTCCCTCCGGTGCAGGTTGAGTAAATCGAGTTCTGCCCTCGGGCAGGTCATCTACCCCCGGATGGGGTCTGGGCGCAGTTCGTGGACGGGAATATCGTTCTGTTTCGGACCCGGCTTTCAACGTCATACCGTGGCTGTCAACCGGATCCGCCGTGTGTCTGCTGTCGGGTCGTGAGGGTGCGGGAGTGCTTCTTCAGGTCGGGTGGTGCCTTGTTGCAATCGATCAAAGGGGATCCTCTTGTCAATTGTTGCCGCCCGTCCCGCCCGTCGAGGGAAGCGCTTTGCGTTGCACTCCGTGATCGTGGGGGTGACCTGCGCTGCCCTGGTTGGTGGTGTCGCCCAGACCGCGCAAGCGGCCTTGCCGACGGGACCGGCCGCGACCGGCTTGACGGGGTCGCGTTCGAATGCGACGGCGCTGTCTTTTGGGATCAGTGATCAGGTCGCCGCGTCGGTCGATGTTGCTACCGGCAACCTGCTCGTGGCGACGCAGGGTCTGAACCTGCCAGGGGTGAACAACACCGTTTCGATTGGCCAAACGTATAACTCGCTGGGCTGGCAGACCGGGTCGAACACGGTCGCGGCGGCCACGAACTGGTCTCTGGGGCTCGCATCGGCCGGCAGCTTGTCCCTGGTCGGTACGAACATCGTGTACACGGGTGGTGACGGTGTCACGTGGAAGTTCATTCCGGTCTCCGGTTCGACGACGGCGTTTACGTCGCCGGCGGGATTCAAGCAGGATCTAGTCAAGACCAGCACCGAGTACAGGCTCACCGATCTTACCTCGCGGCAGGTCGTCACGTTTGATACCAACGGTAACGCCACCGCGGTGGCGGATCGGAATGGGAACTCCACCGCGATCACCTACACCGCCGGGGTGGCGTCCTCCGTGGTTTCGACGGCGGGACCGCTCGCCGCTCGGACTGCTCTGCTGAGTTACGTGCCGAGCGAGCTGGCCTACACGATCACCCAGAACGCGGATCAATACAACACCCGCACGGTGACGTACCAAAAGAATTCCTCCGGAAACCTCACCGGCTTCACCGATGCGGCCGGGAACACGACGTCGTTCGCGTACACCGGCACCGACCTCACCACGATCACCGCGCCGACGGGCGCCGTGACGACGTTCACCTACAGCGGCACCACCCATATGGTGTCCAGGATTGATCAGCAGAACACGACTGCAGGGTCTCCGGGTACGTCAACGACGCGGCTCACGTACCCGTCGACGTCGCAGACTCTCGTGGCGGGCCCGAACACGGACGCCAGCGTCGCCGTCGCTACGGTCGCCCACACCACCTACACGATCAACCCCACCCAGGACCTTGTCCTCAAAGCGGTGGATGCCGCCGGCCGGGAGCGGTCCAAGACCTACACCGGGAATGCGGACACCTTAACGGCGACCGTCGGCGCGACCGGTGCTGCAGGCACGGGCACCTCGACGGGGACCTTCGGGGCGAACAACGGCAACTCACTGACTAAGGCTCAATCGCCGGGCGGCGCATCAGCTTCAACGACCTACGGGTCGACGACGAGCACGGCCTACC